>JAITII010000094.1 GCA_031279515.1 Deltaproteobacteria bacterium | reverse complement strand
GTTTTATTCTGCCGATTAAGCAAGTCTATTTTACTATCAAGGTTACATAGAATTGAGGCAATAGCTCTTTGCTCGTCAATTTTCTCTGGTATAACTATCCTTAATTTTCTTATATCATGCCCATTAATCGAACCAAATACTGTCCCTACTTCTTGTTTAAGGAGTTTCGTTATATTAGCTTTTAATAGGTAGAATAAAAATTCGTATTCCCCATTTTTCATGCGCAATGCACAAACACCTCTTCCGAGACAAAGCCTCTTGTTAGTAATATTTAAATCTCCAACAGGGGCCCTAACACTCATGATAACATCATTAATTTCAGCAATTTTCGTAATTGAAGTGGTATATGTATCAAAATGAGGATATTTATATCCAAAGGTCCTATTTCCTTGTAGGAAAGGAAGACCATCACCATCAGTATTATAAAATTCTGATTTTGGTGATTGGCCCATTTCAATATCTGCAATTTCACCCAATGTTGTGGATATCCATCCTCTCATAAAAAATACCTATAAACCTATTTTCCTTCTTAAAATATTGTCTAAATTTTGTTTTCATAGATCGTAACATGAGAAATAGGAATATTTTATTAAGTTTGTAATCCAAAGTATTCGTACTAGATTAATGCTTAAGTAAGCAAATATTTGTTAGCGGCAGCATCGACTCATTTATTATTATATGTTGATAATTTTGTTCTAATCATATTTTTTATTTTTTTTGAATTTCTACACGAATTTTATCTAGCTCTTGTTCTATAGCATTAAAATTCCTTCACTTATTTAAGTATCCATTTTTAAATGGTTATTTAAAACTATAACCATAGCTTATGGCTTATAATCGTTAAATCTCTTATTGTATTTTTGATGATTCGATTAATAGTAAGCATAGCACGCATTGTAGCTTTTTTCAATCCAATTTATGGCCCCTGTGTAGTGGAGAGCCCTAAAGGCGAATAAGACCCAAGTATAAGAGAAGAAAGAAGGGCAAAAAAACCATATTCCATATTTATACGTTTTAGCTATATTTCTATAACCTATATTTCAATTAAGCATAAATACGTTCTAAAATTCTTAAATTTGATTTATAAGATTGATAATCGACTATTATGTATATTTTATGTTTTATATCATACATGAACTACTTATGCCAAGTAATAAAAATCCATTTTTCTAGCATAGAGACCAGCATTATTCAACTCGAATTTCAAAAAAGTAGGCTTGTGAGAGCTCTTCATTATTTTCTTGCCTGGGGCCACTCATCATGAAAGCCTGAAAATATTTTTCACCACAATCTTGATTGACTAAGAAAAGATGATATAATTATTGAGTGATCAATGAAATATTGATGAAGTGTAAAACAGTGCAGGCCTAAAAAGCTAACCCTTTTCATACATATGGGTGCATAATACGAGTTTTTCTCTGAATATGGTAGTTGTCTTATATTATTGCTACAGACGCTACAGGTTTACTTGCAATCTGAAATAGATCAAAGATAAGCAACTAGGTGCTTATCTCTTAACCCATCTCTATTAGTTGCGCTTTCTCATTAAAATTACCCTACAGTTAGTGGTACTCTTAAATTTCTTTACAATTGAAGCGCTAAAGGCTAAAAAAGAATTATACTAGATACTCAAACTTATTTCTGAGTAATACCTCCTTCTCTTTGGAAAGGACAGAGGGTATTCACGAATGTAGGCCTTACAAGAAGGGAATTATTTTTCAAAAATCCCAATTTATACATATTTTTTCCACCTTTTTTGCTTTTAGTCTTACTAAGGCGTGTGGAAGTAAAGCGAGTACCAAACTTTACGAAAAAGTATATATACTTGCATAAATATGTATATTAAAAGAATCTAGGGTCCGGAGGTCACCTATGAAAAAATGCCTTATTTTTGCCTTGTCCATCTTTGCCATTACTTTGGCCACATCACTTGCCAGCTCGGCTATAGCACAGGACATCCCTACTTCAGAGCCCTTTACTGCTCGAGTAGTTCTTACTGGTTTAGAGTCACCTTGGGGGATGATCTGGGGCCCGGATGGGAAGCTATGGATCTCAGAACGCCAGGGAAAGCGGGTGGTGGAAGTAGATCCCGCTAACGGTAATAAGACTGTGCTACTGGAAGTTCCCGATGCTAAAATAGGTCCCCAGCATGAAGGCCTCTTAGGGATCGCCTTAGCCCCTGATTTTGCCACATCCGGCCTTTTTTACATAAACTATACCTATGAGGATGGGGATAAGGAGCTCCATAAGATAGTCCAGTACAAATATGACCCAGCTACCAAGAAGCTGACAGAACCAAAAGATATTCTGACAGGTATACCGGCTGGAAATGACCACCAGGGCGGCAGGCTGGTTTTTGGACCCGATGGAAAGCTGTATTTTAGCAAGGGGGAGTTAGGGCACAATCAAGGTGCCAATCGCTGCAAGCCCAATGAAGCGCAAAGGCTCCCCACCGCCGAAGAAGTTACAGCTAAAGACTGGTCAGCCTATGTAGGCAAGATCTTGCGCCTAAACCCAGACGGCAGCATTCCTGATGATAATCCGACAATCAACGGGGTTCGCAGCCATGTTTTTACTGTGGGACACCGTAATCCCCAGGGATTAGTTTGGGTAGGCGACCAATTATTTGGAGTAGAACAGGGCCCATCCACTGACGATGAGCTAAATATCCTAGTAGCAGGCGGAAACTATGGTTGGCCCCTTATAGCTGGCTATCCAGATGATCAGGCATATGCTTACGTTGACTGGGCTAAAGTAGATGGTTGCGATAAAGTAGCTGCTGATGTCTATATCCCAGATGATGTCCCAAACGTCAAAGAAACTTCCCATGATAGGAAAGACTTCAAAGAACCCACCAGGACCTTCTACACCATGCCCAGTGCCTACAATTTCAAGGACCCCAAATTTGGGGCTTTGGCTTATCTGGGATGGGCCACCATTGCTCCATCAAGCGTAGACTACTATCCTGCAGACGGTCCAATAGAGGCTTGGCGTAATTCTATTATTATAAGTAGCCTCAAAAATGGGGCTATTTATCGCGTGCCTTTAAGCGGCGATTCCAAGCAGGCTCAGGGGGATTTGATAAAATACTTCCACACAGCCAATCGCTACCGTCAGGTTCTTATTGGTCAAGATGGACGCTCCCTATACGTCATCACTGATGTCACAGGAAATTTGGTTGATGAGAACGGCTTGCCATCCCAAGCGCCTAAGAATCCTGGCTCCTTAATAGTTTTTGAATATAAGGGCTAATTTTACAGTTTCTTTGTTTCCAAAACTTATATTGTTTTGCTTTTTAAATTTACCCCCCGCAGGCCCCTCTTATAGAACTTGCGGGGGGTTTTATTATTAGCTTTTCCTCAGCGTAGGAACAATCATAGAAAAGAGAATTGTTAAGACTGGTTTTAACTTTTTATATTCATCCATCAATAGACCTTTTTTAACATCATATTTTCTAGAAAACTGTTAAGTTTCCAGTGCAGACTAAAAATATATCCTACTCAGACATCTCATTTAATTCGTTTCTATTGTGTAAATGCCTAGTAAGATCTAGTGTGTCAGTAGCTACATGCTTTAATAACACCAAATCGTGTTCTATCACCACCATTGTTGGTCTCTTGGCTACTAAAAGCTCTTCTATTTCAAGCCTAGAAAGGATATCCACGTAGCCCATGGGCTCATCCCAAAGATACAGATGGGCAGGGGTTGCTAGGCTTAATGCCAGAAAGATTTTCTTCTTCTGGCCCAGGCTCATATCGGAAAGGCGGACTTCAAAGTCCTTCCTATCTAAGCCCAAATGCCTCAAGATGGTCTTTAATTGAGCCTCATCCACAAGCCTAGTCTGGGAAAGCTCCCTTAAACTAATATTTTCTACCTCCATCTTTTGAGGCACATAAGAAATTATTAAATTTTCAGCCCTGTGGTACTCCCCAGAGAAAATTTTTGCCTCACCCAATAGAAGCTTTAGAAATAAGCTCTTGCCTGACCCATTGGGTCCCTTGACGGCTAAGATTTCGCCTCTTCTTATAGAAAATGAGAGATCTGTAAGATTTGGCGTTTCCTGATAGCCCACGGAAAGGTCTTTGCCGTAAGCCAATACTTCGTGATGGTATTTTAAAGGCTCCAAAGATAAATTGACTCTTTTCTCATTTTTTATGACCAGAGCCTTCTTTTCCTCAAGGGCCTCTTGCCGCCTCTTATCCACAGCTTTTGCCCTCTTGTTCATCTTAGCTGCTTTATGCCCAATGTAGCCCCTATCTACTGGACCCTCACCATATTTGCCCTTTTCGGTCTTCTGAGCCCATTGCCTACTTTTCTGGCTAGCTCGCTCAAGCCTTGCTATCTCAGAGTTTAGCTTTGTTTTCTCGTTCTTTTGGAACTCTTCCCACCTTATCCGATTTTCCATATAGGAACTGAAGTTGCCCTTTACAAGCTCAATGCCTGTTAAGCTTAAGGCTAAAATGTGATCAACGCAGCTATCCAAGAGGAGCCTCTCGTGGGAGGCTAGGATAAATCCCTTTTTTAGGGACAAATAGTCTTTAACGACTTCTCGCCCTCTTAAATCCAGGTTCTGTGTGGGTTCGTCGATTAAGGGAAAGACATTTTCCTCCAAAAAGAGGATAGAGAGGAGCACCTTTGTGGCCTCTCCACCACTTAAAGTATCAAAAGGCCTTTCAAGAGCAGTTTTATTAAGAGCTAGAAGAGATGCCTCCCTTTCCAGCCGATAGTCCCTATGGCTTTCTGGCCGCAAGCTTAAAGAGAGCTCATAGGCATTTAAGTGTGGGTTTTCCACTGCAGGAGGAAAATAGAGGAACCTTTCGGAAGTATCAATCTTCCCCACATAATTAAGTTGACCAGAAAGGAGCTTAAGAAATGTCGTCTTACCGCACCCGTTGCGTCCTATAAGTCCTAACTTAAAGGAGCTGTCCAGGTTAAGGTTTAAGCCCTCAAATAGATGGGGCGAGCCGTCGTAGCCAAAAGTAAGGTCTTTGATGATGATAAAGGGCATAGGGAACTCCTATTACCAGAGGTTAACCCCTGGCAACAATCGATAAATTTTGCTGGAAAGCCAACTAAAATTTACGCCCTCTTCATCTTATTTTTCTCCTTAAAAATTCTGTAAAAACCTTAGGTGAGTGGTTTAGTGGTGTGGCACACTTTCACAATGTGACAATTCTAAGGTACGGCTAGACTAACTTGCTACTGCGGGTTTCTTTTTTTTGAGGGTGAGGCCAATAGTAAGATTTATGTTTATAATAGGAATTAACAGAGGATAATATCTTGTATTTTCAATATCAAAAAGAAGCTTTAACTCTTCAATTATCTCCTTGGGGCGGGATAAATGCTCAGATTCGATAAACCAATCGTAGGATTGCTTGTATTTTTTTTCAAAGTGAGGACGAGCTGAAATATTTCTAGCTAATCTGTGTGCCCAGGCACCTTCACAGGGAATTACAACGGAAAACCTAGCCTCTTCATTCATAAGTCGGTTAATCTGCCGGAGAGCCCTAGGAAGATCAGGAAGGTGCTCTAAAACATGAATGGCTATTACTCTGTCAAAATAACCGTCCTTAAAAGGCATAGGCTTCTGACAGTCAGCGGCTACCGCGTGAACACCAGGATATTTATCTTTAATTCTCTCGCAAAGTTCTGGGCGCATTTCAATAGCATAATATTCTTGTTCCTGATACTTTTCCCAGTTTAAATGTTCACCTATTCCAGCGCCTATTTCAAGGGTTTTGCAGCCAGGCTTATAACTTTTTAGGGGATACTTATTATCAAACTTTCCAGCAAAAGAATACCATTTAGTCTGCATAGCCTCCAAATGAGCACGCATAAAATCGTCACTTATGGCTTTCTGCTCCGGAGTTAATTCAGGTACCTTTTTAGGCCATTTAGAAGGTTTAACTGGTACCTCTTTTTGGCTAAATACAACTCTTTTTTTAGCGGTTTTCTTGTTTTTCCTCGCCAAATCTATTATCCTCCTCATAAAAGCTTATTAATTATTTGTAAGCATGCTAGCCATTTTTATGGAATAACGTTTAATCCTTAATACCGGCTTTTATGTAAGCTTTTTCTCGCTAACGATTATAAGGACTACTTAATAGTAACCACAAGTAAAAACAGTAATTATCCAAAGAATATCTTTTGGTAACAGTATCTAAGCCTTAAGTGTTGCCTAACAATAAAGTCAGGATCCCATAATATAGCGCCAGTGGTAAACCATATAAAACATAGGATAGGGAATTACTTAAATAAAGCACTTTAAATTGACATTTGCCAGAATATAGAGGTTGCGGCTAGCTCATACTTTTAAAACACTTTACCCTTTGAGCCGTAAAATTATACCGCAAACATAAAAATTATATCAAGGGGCTATGCATCTTTAGGCAAAACCTTAGATACAGGCGCCTTCAATACCAGAGCAGAGAAGCCTGAAAAAAATTATCTTTTAAGATCTAATATTATAGAATTTAATATTTTTATTATTTTTTTCATTTACTATTATATTATTCATTATTAATCTTTATATTTACTTCCTACGTTTCCTTCTTTTTCTAAGTTTTAAGCAAATTAGCTCCAGGAACTCTCCCCGGGATGTCTTTGTGAATGGGGTACTTTACTTACCAGAGCCTGGATTTGGACACAAAAAACCCCTGTAAAGGAGATGAGCTCCCTTACAGGGGTTTTACTGATAGCTAAAGAGCGCACAAGCGTATACCAAGACAAAATGACGGGTTTTGCGTAACCTACAAAACAATTTGACTGCCCTATCGAATATTTGTAAGGGCACAAAAAGCGTCAAAAGATTGCGCCTTTAGCCTCCTTTATTGTTTCCCGGGTACTTGGCGTCTGCAGTAGACACCAAAACTAATTCGCAGCTGGAAACATTTTCTTAGGAAGCGACCTTATTGGCGAATTCCTTTAATTTTTCCGCCACGAGGACAACTCCCAGGTGGGCGTTTTCCGCATAGATATCTGCCCCAATGCGCTTTGCCCAGCGCTGGGTCACAGGGGCCCCACCCACTAGGGTGATGTATTTATTCCTGAGATTGGCTTCCTTTAAGGTCTTTTCCAGCTTCTGCTGCTCAACCATTGTGGTGGTCAGAAGGGCGCTGGTGGCGATTACCTTGGCTCCGCGCTTCTCCGCGGTGTTTATAAGGTCTTCCACGGGCACGTCCCTACCCAGGTCGTAGACCTCATAACCATTGGCCTTAAACATAGCCACGGCTATCCCTTTTCCGATGTCATGGACATCTCCTTGGACTGTTGCCGCCACTATGGAGCCAACGGGTCCGGCGGTCTTGCCTCCGCCCAATTTTGCTATAGCCTCATTAACCACTTCCACCACGGTCAACATGACGTCGGCGGACTCCATGAGCTCTGGCAAAAAGACTGTTCCCCTCCCAAACTCCTCGCCCATGTAAGAGATCCCCGGGACAAATCCGTTGGTGATGATATCCATGGGTTCGGCGCCGGAATCAAGGTGCTTTTTTGCCAGATCCATTGCCTTAGCCTTGTCGTGGTTGATGACGCTCAACTTCGCTTGTTCGTAAATGTCGCTCATAATATTTCCTCCAAAAATGGTAGTGGTTATGATTTAAGCCAGGCCGGCATTGACCTTGAAGGTCTTAAGGCAATTCATTTCGAAGCCTAACAGCCTTTCGATGTTGAACTTGCACTCGACACCCTTGGGAGTCTTCCCTAGGGGCATCATGATACCCAAGCCCAACTCGGCCCGCACTTCGCTCATAATGACCGGGTCCACCAGATCTATGACGGAAATATGGAGCCTATCCGCTACGTATTGCTTTGCCTCACGGATTCTCAAGCCCTTTGCAAGCTGTACCCGGGCAACCAGATCTCCGGCCGTCCTCATACCTCCCATTCCAGAGGCTTGTGCGTGCGCAATAGCCATACCCATGGGGTCGCCTACGCCTACCTACAATCCGTCCAGGTCACAAAGCTCCACAAGTGCTTTAGACGCTCTGCTCAGGACGTCAACTGGTGGGTAATCCCAGACAGGTACGGCTCCCACACCCATGCCCATGTTGGCATGTACAGGAATTTTTGCGGCCTTAGAGCATGCCCTGACAAAGACAACCGTCCTCGCCAAGTTCCAGGGGATGCTCCGGTCCGTGTTGGTATTCACAACGGGACCGAAGATGGTAGCGCCTGCCTTCTCAGCCAAGACCACCTGACCGTGGGGATAGAGACCCGCCAAGCGGGTACCATCATAGTAAAGGTCACCGTGTGTACCTAAAACGAACTCTCCAGCCATACCCATTTCAATGGCCATACCCGGGTACTTCGTTGTCAGCTGCTCCATGGCCAAAAGGGATGCCAAAAAGTCTGGATCCCCTGAGGCACCTACTGTGTCAAAGTTGATGCCATCCGCACCGGACTCGTGCATGGCAGCTGAAGCGAAGACAATGTCCTTGACCGAATCCTTAATGATGGCCTCATAGGATTCTCTGGCCTCTTTTATCTTCCCCTGGGGCAAGAGCTCCATGGGGTTGGGACAGGGACCATCCGGTTGGGTGTAGAGCCCCAGGTTAGGCATGGCACCATACAGAAGCGGAGCGTGGGTCATCAAGAGGGCCATCTCTAGGGAGCCCTGCTCATAGCCAACTATGGGCTTGACCGGCTTATAGCTGTAGTCCACGTGACACAGCTCTATGGTGTCTGCACCGAAGAGCCTTTCGTAAATGGTAAGGGCCTGGAGCCTGTCCTCCAAAAGCGCGTGCCTTTTGAGCTTCAAGGTTCCCTCGTCATAGGTGAGGACCACTTCGTTACCTACGTCGACACCCACGAACCTGTCCTTTCTTTGGAACAACTCCATGAGGTACTTATAGTCCTCTTCCGTCAGTGAAGGAACTTTGCCTCTGTCAGCGGCGTCGTTGGCGCCATCTTCGAGATCCTTCCTGAGTTCTGCGTCTGTCAACTCCACAGGCGATCCGTCGCCCATGCGAGTATAATTTTTAGACATGTTACCTCCATAAAAGGCCTATTTGCGGCAAAAGGAGTTTTGCCGCAGCCTTAATTTTCACAATGAACAAATAGTCCTTAGGTCAGAGCTAAAGACTGAGAAAAAGGAATCTGGGCTATCTTTATCCCAGGGCATGCCACAAGGCAGAGGGAAAAAAGAGGTGGGCCTTTCGGGTCACCAACTAGTAGCCCTAGATGTGGGTTGGATAGAATGAATATCAAGTAAACTATGCTCACAGGGGGGGACGCAAAAGCCTTGAAACACTCTGAATATATGCAATAGAAAGGCCAATCATGTCACTTATAAATTTTGCACCATTAACTGCCCCAAAGCACGTAAACATGCCACTTTTAGGAAAACCCAAGGCAGCTTAGAATGGCAAAAATTGCAAAAAAAGAAAATAAAATTTTTTCGTTTTGCTATAAACGCAAAAAATATTTTTTCACCATTTTCGTAATGTAAAAAATCAAAACAAAACGAAAGAGTAGCTTTTTCTGAAAGTGAGCTTATTAAAATTGAAAAGAGGCGCGCTCTAAGAAAGAACAAGAGGGTAAAAAGCTTAGAAATAGCCCTAAACACATATATATATTAAGTCAATTATTTTATCTATAATTAATTATATGTATAAAGTTTTCTATATACTATTTTTCATTTAATATAATAAAATAGATGCATTTTAAAAGGCAAAAAAAACCGGCCTTGAAAAAATCGCTTCTTCAAGGCCGGTAAAATTAGCTTTGTAAGGCTAATATTAATCCATATTATATACGAGTCCTAGGTAGAAAGTGCGTCCTGACCCATAATCCGGGGCAGCTGTGGCTGATACGGCTCCGACTTCATAGAGTTTATTGGTTAGATTGTCTATGCCTAGTTTCAGGCTGATATCACTCGCGTCTCCAAACTCATACAAAACTTTGGTTAAGGATACATCCCAAACAGTTGCTCCGCCTCTCCCAGATGACTTAGCTTGGGTGCGGAAAGAAGTAATTTCAGGCATGCCGTGATAGGTTGCCTTAATTTGGGCCGATAACCCATACTCTTCCGAGTAAATATCAAGCCCGCCTGCCAAGGTCGTTTGATCTAAATTGGCAAGCTTTTTCCCATCAGGAGTTTCATAGTCTAAGAGATGGGTGTAATACATGTAGGGCGACAGATCAAAGTCCCAACCAAGTTGTCTAGCAATATTAAAGCGCCAGGAAACCTCAAAGCCGTTAATATTTACATCAGGAATATTGATATATCCTGTGCCTTCTGGGAGTACTTCTGTGCCAATATAGTTTTTAACCTTTGAACGAAAATAACTCACAGTGGCTGCAAAGTTCCCCCACTGCAGATCAAATCCTAAATCTAAGGTGCCGTTTTCTTCGGGTTCAAGATTAGGATTTCCTACATATAGCGTACTCCCCATAAAAAAGTTTCCGATAAGCTCTCTAGGAGTTGGAACGCGATATGCTTTGGCGTAATTTACACGCAGCTTCAATTCTTCTATAGGCGAATAGGCTATTCCTATAGAAGGGATGAATTTTTCATAGGACTTAGGTTCTATTTCTCTTGGAGCTCCTCTAACGAGGCTATCAATGTCTATGTCATAAGAATCGTAGCGAATTCCACCTGAAATTACCAAATTATTATCGGTTAATAGATTTACCCTTCCAAGTAAAAATCCGCCGAAATTGGTAAATACGCTATTCGCGTCTGACCTCCTGTCAGCTGTGACATAAGGTAAAAGTGTCTGGCGTTGTCTCATGTTTAGCTTTAGCCAATCCATGCCAGCGGTAAGATGAAAGATACCTTGGTTCCAGGAGATTTGCGCCTGGGCCCCTTGATTTTTAAATTCTGACTTTGTAGTGAGATAATCCGAGGGCAATCCTGCTGGAAGGCCCTCAAAGGTTCTTAGAGTATAATATGATGATTCTCCGTAAAAATATCTCCCCAGCCAGGTAAACTCACCAGATTGGGTTTGGCCCTCATAGAGCAAATCAGCTGAATCCGTCTTCTTCCACTGTGCCTCTCTGTAAGGATGATTTCGATAGTCTTCTGGTCCCGTGGTAAGGACTCCAGTTGAACCAGTACCGCCGCGATTAACATGAGCACCTGTAATATTTAAGCCCACTCTATTGTACTCATCAAAATTCCATCCAAAATTACCATAGAATCCTATCTGGCTCCCAACACCAGAATTTTCGATTAGGTTGTTTTCTGCATCTGAATAACTTCCGCTTTTGGAAAAGGACATGCCAAAGGCAACATCCAGCTTGTCAGCTCTCCCGGAGGCAAATAGGTTGGTTTTATAATACTCATCAGTTCCCATACCAACTTCTATTTTACCCTCTGGCACCTCTTTGCCACGCTTTGTAATAATATTGATAACCCCACCCATGCCAGCTGAACCATACTGCATAGCACCAGGACCACGAATTACCTCAATACGATCTACGTTGTCCATACCTACCAAAGAAATAGTATCCATGCCAATACGTCTGCCATTTAACAGAATGAGAATTTCACTGAACAAATCGCTTCCATGGGTCGAAGTGGTCAATCCTCTCATTGTAATTGTCACGTTTCCATAATTTCTAGTATTCTGGTAGTCTATCTGTATGCCATGACTTCCAAGAATATCTGAAAGATCTTTTCCCGTTGAACCTTTGATTTCTTCACTTGAGATGACCTCTATGGGCTGGCTGACTTCCCTAGCTCTTTCTAGTCCTCTAAAAGCGGTCACAACCAGTACATCCAAGATATTATCTATTTCAGCTTCCTGGGCCAATAGGGCCGTAGGGGAAGCAATAGTCATGGCCATAGCCATGACAAGAACACCCAAAATAATCGACAAATACCTTCCCACCATGATTTTTCTCCTTGTATTAAAAACAGGTGTTTTTGTCTATAAATCACCTTTAACTTGATTAGTTAAATTGAGTGATTTAAGAATTGAATAATTAAAATAATTGTATTTCGAGCCTATAAATCAAGGTAATTTACTCCTTACGAACAAGCACTTTTTCCTCGCTCATTTACGATCAAAGGGTAAAAATTCTCTAATAATTCAACGTGTGAGCTTACCACAATATTTAGCACCAATGAAATTTTTTTGGTCTTCACATAGCTGTAATTATTATCCTCACAAGTTATACAGGACTTTTTACCTTATGACCTAAAATTTTGAGCAGAAAATGACTCAGCTTACCAAAATATGATGCAAATCCAGAAAAATACCTATAGTAAGCAAATCTTTCTAAAGAGGTTAATTATACCCTAGCCTAAACTTCAGCCTTTTTGCAAAAAAAAACCTAACCATTAATATCTAATGATTAGGAAATTCATAAAACATTAAGCTAAAAGAGACCCTTCCGAAAGAGCTTACAAGAGATAACGATAAAAATTGCCTTAAACAGTATGCGCTCTGGCTGGAATTGTCTGGGGCGTCTAGGAAAGTTAACACTCTAACTCCAACCTAACTGGAGTGAAATGTTTTCGTGAAAAAATCAAAGCTCATAACAAGAATAATTAAACCCCTGGTTTTAGGGCTCCCCTTTAAATAAATACGATGTCACCAAACAGCAAGATTATTTTGACTGAACATACCACATTTGTCAACCCACAAAAACTTTCTAAGATGCCTACAGTCGAACTTTTAAAAAAATTCTTTTAGCTCTACTATATGTAGTTTTATATTTCATTTGGCGCCCCCATGTTGATACTTCTCTTTTTTTTAGAATTAGGGAAATACTTTTGGTTTTAACTCGATGCCGGTTTTTTTACTTCTTTTCAGCACTCTTTTAGAAAATGAGTCATCTAGACAAGCACAAATTATGAAAAACTTTAGAAAACCCAAAGTCAAAAATTTCTATTAAAACACCATTTTTAGCACTTTATTTTTTTCCATACCCATTATGTTGGGCAATTCCGCATGAAGACCTTTAAATTTTCTCTTTAATGCAAAGATTGATGACGGCGCACAAAGTGTGATTTTTTTTCTGGATATAATTTAATCTAAAAATATGAACTAAGATATAAAAAAATAATTTTAGATATTTTTATATATAAAAATTCTGCAATAATTCTTTTTAACTTGATAAAATACTAATAATACTTATTATCTTATCAAAGTTTGATGTACGTAAAAGGTCTCCAAACATTCCAGATGAAAACAGATATAGAATATTTAGTGGTAATATACGGCAATTTCTGCACTATATAGTATGAAGGGGTGATATCTCTGCTTATACAGGTCTTTTTTACCCGCGATCTATTCTAAATAAGCAAATATTCTGTGGGAAAATTATCCACTCCCCGCACTAAAGCTAATAGTCCCATCCCATATTATAATCTTCCAGCTGTTGTTTTTATGGCTTTACCCTCTAAAAGGAAAATTACCTTAAAAGATGTTACGAGGCTATTTATCCGTTGTTTGTTGTTAAAAATGCTGCTATAATCGCTTGTCGATTTGGCCGTAATCCTCATTTTGCCATCTCTTTATCTTATATATCCTTAGTACAAAGTACTTTTGGTGGTTATAAATCACGAGGTTTTTAGCCTTCTGGGAAGCAGAATAATTTCCTTAATAATATTTTTAATATATCTAATTATACCATTTATTAATTAAATAGTTAAAAAACAGGATAAATTATTTGCTTTTAATAGAATTCTCACACTCTTGATTTCAACCACCCATCAATAATCTTATTTCAAGAGCAGGGCCCTTAATGAACTTCAAAAAATTCTTCATCACAGTTCTCATTGTAGTTGTTATACTCATCGGCGGATATTTTGGCGCCAATAGTTTCCTAGGGAATAAAGCCTGGAACTCTTTCTCTGCTGCCCTAAACAACACCTTTGGGGAAGGCAACTGGAGTGCAAAGGACCACAGTTTCTCCCTGTGCGGCCCCTTTAAAGTAGAGGGCCTGAACTTATCCATAAAGGATGAGTCCCCAACCCATTTACCCCGCCAGGGCGACTACACAATAAATATTGACACCATTGCCTTTAATGGCTCCTTTTTCCAGACCTTCCCCGATCTAAGTGAGCTGAAAGACTGGAAAAACCATTCTGCCGTTACCTTAGGCAAAAGCTTGATTGTTACGGGCTTTAACCTCCAGAAAACCAAAGGCGCCAGGACTAGCACCCTAGTTATCGACAACCTTAACCTCATAAGCCCAGGCCTTTTGGCTGGTCCAGCTGATTTGCCTCCAGGAATCCCGGGGCTTATCAAAAGTCTCACTTTAGAATCTCTTGAAGTTACTGGCCTTACAAAAAGTGAATCCTCTACCTCTAACCAAATTAATACCCCTTCTACTGGGGACATCAAAACCCTTACTATAGCTAAAATCAACCTTAAGACCCCCACATTAGGTACAGAAATACAGGATCCCACAGATATCCTGGATATAGCTTTAAATATCACTACCCCTCAATTTGAAGTGAGCGACCTCAAGTTTAAGGCCACTACAGCCGGGACAGAGTATTTTTCAGTCTCTTTAGCCTTAATCAAGCTCGATTCCGTCTCTCAAGGGGCACTCTTTGGTCAATGGCTCACCAATAACCTCTCTATAACAGTGACCGACCCCAACAACCCAAGTCTTAAGCAAATCTTAACGGTAACGAGCTCTGAGGCAAGCCAATTGAATCTCGAAACCCTTTTAATGAGAGCTAAAGGCGTAGTGGATCGTCTAGCCACAGACACTTACTATCCAAGTCTATCCAGGATTTTCGAGGAAATGGACAGACTCTCCGACATCATTACCCTCCCTGTCTCCTTAAACAACGGCAAAATAAACAACTTGACCATTGATAAAGGTATAGAAGGCAGCGTGAGCATCCAGGAACTCACCTTCCAAGGTCCCTTTACAGTTTTAACCTTGCCCACTGGTACCATCACGGCAACGGGCATAAGCTTTGTCCCGTCCAAAAAGCTAAACTCCCAAAACCTACCGGAAAGTCCCTTTTTAAACTTTTTTACCTACCTGAATATACCAGCCTTCAATATGCAGATGACCCTAGACTTAAAGTCGGATACCACCCTAGGGGCCCTCACTGTAAACCTTACCGACTTCACTGTGACAGACCTGGGTTCTTTCAGTGGATCTGTGGAATTTGGGAACATAGACCCCTCAATCATTGATGCCCTCGGAACAATAGACTTAGATCTCCTCTTTTATCTTAGTTACGGCGGTGACCTTTCCAACGCTTTCATAAAAGTATTGAAGCTTACCTATACTGACAATTCCTTTATGAGCAAATTCCAGAACTATCAGACCTCACTTGTGCCGAATATGACTGTGGAAGAGTTCAAGGCTCGCCTTAAAAACAATATAGCCAACTTAATCCAGGACAACTGGAGCAGTTTCCTGGATACTAGTAGCGATATAATTGCCCTCACAGGTACTTTTATTGATAACCCCAATTCCTTGACCTTAAGCATGAATCCTCTCATCCCCTTGTCCTATTCCCTGCGCGAGCAATATGGAGACGATAAGGCTGGCTTCTATAATTCCTTACGATTTACCCTTTCTGCCAACAACGGAAATGTTGTACCCATCTCTTTTAATAGCTCAGTAAATGATGCCCCTGAGCCTACCCCAGAGCCAGAGCCTGAAGCCCCCCAAGAGCCCTCGACGGATGAGGAAAGCATTAATGAGGAAAACCTTTCAGAGTCCGATTCCCCTGCCCAAGCAGCCGAGGAATAAATTCAGCCTATCTACCAGCCCGGGATTGACTAGTTTAATTAATGCTAATAGCCCATAATCCCTCTCTCAGGAAGGCCCAATGGGAGTCAATCTCCCAATCCCCAAGACGGCTATCTTGGATACAAATTTAGGCTGCTAGGGCGGTTATCTGCGGCAAGGACCCTAAAATCCATTTTTATGCCTCTAAGCTATAACTGGGGCTGTTTACGGGAAGTGGGGCAAATAGAATTACCCAACACCTCTAAAAAGGGATTTTATTAGCCATTTGCCCCATTTGACACAAATTGGTATATTTATAGGTAACTTTTTTTGGTCCATAGCTATCCCAAGTACCTTGGAGACTTTCGCACCGGGCATGGGAGGGGCGAAAAAGATAGCTTTTAGCCCTTAAGCTACATAAATCATCGTATTTGTGCTAGGTAGTATAGATACAATCCGTAAGTTTGAAAAAAGCCTTACCAATGTCTAAACCACTTTTTGTCGAAGAAATCAAGGCCTTAGATGGCCAGTACTTCAACCTGGAAGGTCATGCCATACGCATTGACCGCACTGTGAGGTACTTTTTTCATAAGCCTTTCATCCAGTCCACCTTAAGAAGGCAATTACCTGACCCTCCCTCCAAGGGCATGCACAAATGCACTATTTTATATGACGAGAATATCATTTCCATAGGCCTAATGCCTTACACCATACCAAAAATTACTTCCTTAGCCCTAGTTGCCGTCAAGAATATAGATTTCATTTTTAAATTGAACGATAGGCATATATTAGAGAAAATTCGTTTATTTTCTAAGGCCGATGACGCTATTCTCATCCAAAATTCATTTGTAACTAATACTTCCAACTCCAACCTAGTTTTTGAAGATGAAGACGGGGCCTTTTGGACCCCTCTCCACTATATCCACTCTGGAACAAAAAGAGAATTCTATCTCAAACAAAAGAAGGTTTTTACTTACCCCATAAAAGCCGCAAACATCCTTCTTTACCCTAAAGTATATGTCATAAATTCCATGATTGACATTGAAGACAATGTTTCCCTTCCCACAAGAGAAATACTACCTATAGTGGACTTCATCCCAGAAAAAAAACCCTAGCCCACCTCTATCCTCTTGCCAATGGCCTTTTAAGCTCCCTGCCAAGTAACAAAATACCCAGCTCTAATCTTACAGCTAAAATAAAAGATCTCTCTAAAGTGCCAACATCTTTTGGACTTTTCGAGAAGCTAGGCTCACTTTAAAGCTTATTTTAACTATGACTAACTCTTTATGCTGTTTTTGTATAGGACTCAAAGAGCGTGAAAAATAAGTTCATTTTTTTCAAAATCGCGCCTTACATTAGGCTTAAGCTGTATTATACTTAGTATTTAATTTTAGCTATACCTATGATTATTAGCGCCTATTTATTTTTCCAGCTAACTTTAATAATCTAAAACGCCAATTCCTACTTAGAAAGTTCTATTAGAATCCAACAAATAGCTAAGGCTTTTCTGTCAGCTTTTAATTTGCTAGCTCCCTTGTAAATAGAGGCGAAAAAAAAGCTAAAACCTTGTATTTTTTAGGGTTTTAGCTCTTTCTATAGGTCCATTTAAAAGGGTTTAAAAGCTTTAATGGATAAAACTAATGGCGGGGACGACGGGATTCGAACCCGCGTTCTCCTGCGTGACAGGCAGGCGTGTTAGGCCATCTGCACTACGTCCCCGCTAAAAGAAATTTATGTCAAAAATAGCCACCTATTTCAGCGGCTGGAAGTTGATTTTACATTTTCTACTACCAAAGTCAAGCTTTTTCTAGATACTTAAGAAAAAAACTGTCTTTCAAGGGACCAGGGAGCCGGGAAAGCGCCCTAATACCTAAAATTTAGTATTATACTTATTTAGTAAAAATAATAACTTTTTGATGTCTAAATATGTATAATTACTTTTATATATTTATATTTAAATCGCCCGGCCATTTTAGCTCATTGGCTCATTTGGCTCTTTATTTAGCCTTCTTGGGCTCGAAGTATTGACAGGGCTTGCCTGAGGCGCGGCTCACCTCTAGGCAGGGAAGGTATTTGCTTTTAAAGCCCAGGGCTTTGCAGCCATGGGGGTGGGAAGATGTCCAAGTTACATAATAATAGCTGCAAACGTAGCAACTGGGCTGCTTAGAGGCAGTATTTTTTCGCTGGTATGACATCAAGCGTAATTTCTGGCACCAAAAAGGGAAGTGCCCACGCGCACTATAGTGGCGCCTTCCTCTATGGCTACAGGAAAGTCCCCGCTCATACCCATAGAAAGGCCCTTTAAAGATGGAGCGCACTTTTCTTTGAGCTCGTAGAGCTTCCGGAAAAAAGGACGAGACACCTCGGGATCAGGATCGTAGGGGGGCATGGTCATGAGGCCCACGGGTACCACGGCAGGGTAAGAAGCTAGGGAATCTAAGAAGCTGGAAAGCTCCTCTGGTTCTAGGCCACTTTTCGTGCCCTCTCCGGAGACATTTACCTGGACATAGGCTTCTATCTTCGCATCTAGGGGCACTAATCTTTTATTGAGCTCTAAAGCCAGCTCCAAGCTGTCTAAGGCATGGAGTACGGAAAAGAGCTTTACTGCATATTTAGCCTTATTGGTCTGAAGGTGGCCAATAAAATGCCAATGGGCCTTACCTTTGACATTGGGGATCTTTTCTCTGGCCTCTTGGATATAGCTCTCACCAAAGTCCCTTTGACCGGCAGAAATGAAGGCTTCTACAGATTCCATAGGAAAGGTTTTACTCACGGCCAACAGTGTAATGTCTTCCGGTGCTCTTCCCGCTTTTACTGCAGCTAAGGTTATCTCCTTTTGTACCGCAGCCAACCTACTGGAAGCTTCCTCGGAAGAGAGCGATGTTTCAGCGCCTTTCACCTTGGATATCCTTGAGGTTGAAGTAATAGGCTGGGTCAAAGCCAGCTTCGGAGGGTGGTATTACCTTTTGGATGGAAAGACCGGTCTTTTCCGCCTCTAGGCGGAGGTTAATAAGCTTGGGTCTAGAGGAGATCTGCCCCTGGGGATCGGCTACTATCTTTATTAAAGGGGTCAAAAGAGCCGAATGATCTACCTCAATGACTACTGCCACGTGCCCTGAGTTCAATTCCACAATGGATCCGGGGGGATAGATGCCTACACTTTGGACAAAACGGTCCACCCAGTAGGGCTCAAAATGGGTGCCCCTGAGGCTATAGATAAATTTTAAAGCGTCGTGGGGAAGCTTTCCCTTGTGATAGACCCTGTCGCTGGTAAGGGCGTCATAGACATCGGAAAGGCCACAGATGGTAGCAAGTTTCGGGATCTCCTCGCCTTTCAGGTGATCCGGATAGCCGGAACCATCCAGTCGCTCATGGTGAAAACGGGCCACCTGGATGACCTGCTCATCTACGTCTAGCTTCTGCTCCTCTATGATGGTCTGGGACAAAGCAGCATGATTTTTCATGATGACAAACTCTTCATCTGTGAGTTTGCCAGGTTTATTCAGGATATAGGAGGGGATCCTGGTCTTGCCCAGGTCATGGAACATGGTGCCCATGCCCAAGATCTTCAAATCGTCCTGGGAAAGACCCAGGGCTTTCCCAGCACTTATGGAAAGTACCGAAACATTCAAACAATGGGTGTAGGTGTAATCATCAAAGTGCCTGAGCTTTATGAGTGCCGTCAAGGCGTCCTGGTTGCGGGTGACGCTTTCCACCAGCTCCTCCACATTTTCCTGGACCTCATTCATCTCTATGCGTTTATTCATATAGCAGGCAGCAATGATGGCCTTGGAGGTATCTAGGGCCTTGGTATAGGCTTTAGCTGCCTTGGGGAGCTCAATTTCCAGTTCCGAAACTACCTCAGGGGCCTTGGGTACGGGAGATTTGGGCGGAGTTCTTAAGGCTCCGTCTGCCGCCCTGGTTCCTGCTATAGGAACAAAGGGCTTTTTAGGGCCGCTTTTGACCTTGGACTTTTCAGTATCCACATAGACTTCGTCTATGCCATAGTCCAAGAGCTCCTGGATCTCTGCCTGATCCGTCAAAAGCCTACTTTTCTTTTTCCAAGGATGGTTGAACCAAGCACGCCCCACATCGGCAACGTACATGCCAACCACAAGATCCTTGGTGACCATTTTCTTAAGCATCTCTACCTCTTAAGATACCCTCCCAGCCAAAACCTAGACAACAAAAAGAAAAGCACCTTGGCTAAAAACCACAAGGTCCCTAAAACTATAAAAATCAAATTGAATTAACTGCCCTTTAGGCAAAAAGGCAAAAAACTGTAGGTGTAAAGTAAAATGAATGTTAGCCAATCTTTCTGAACTCGAGGCTCTGACGGCAGAATCAGTTATCTATAAATTATACTTTGCCAGTCTAATTAGTCAAGGTTTGGGTACCTCGGCTGATTTTGTCCTAAGATATGAAAAGTCCTTTAACTTGAGAAAATAACTTTATATCAACTATATGGTGCTGTAAAAATTAAACTAATACTCAATATTGTGCCAATCTCTCTCATCTTATATTCAAAAGCCATTTAACCCTGTAAAAGGGTTTTAAGCTATGGCTAAAATGAAATCTTCTCTACTAGTTAAGCTTATACTCATCTAGCGCTTTAAAATTTTTCTTGAGATATGTCAAGAAGTTAGCTCTTAAAAGCGGGCCTTCTTTAAGCCCCTACGCCTTAAAGCTCATTGAGCTTTGGGATTTTCCCTTTTAGCAAAAGCTAAAAGGGCTTAGCGTTGGCCCTTGCGTTCCACTATATCAAAATGGTCAAAGCTCATGAGAAAGGAGCCCCTACCCTGGGTCTGGGAACGCACTGCAGTGGAGTAGTCCAAAAGATTAGAAAGGGGAGCTGAGACATTTAGGACCCTGTAGCCTCCAGCTAAACTGTTCATATGCTCTATACGCCCACCCCGGGAGCTCATGTCCCCCATGAGCTCGCCTACGAATTCTTCTGGACTAGTTATGGCCAACTTCATGACCGGTTCCATTAGAGCAGGGGAGGCGTCTCTGAGGGCTTGCCTTAAGGCCTGGCTCGTAGCTATGCGCACAGTGGGCTCATCTGCCCCGGTCTCTCCCAGCTCCAAAGACTCCAAGGTGAGCTCTAGATCCAATAGGGGGTAACCCAAGATGGGCCCTGTTCCCAGGCCGTCTTCTAAGGTATCTATAGCTGCATCGGTTAGGGACTGGGGCCAGGGGGGGCAGAGAGGTAACTTAGATAGCACCTTGTTGCCCTCCCCTCTGGAGAGGGGCTTAACAGATACTACTGCCTTGGCAAAACGGGCTTGACCTGTAGTGGGCTTAGAAAAACTGCCCTCTCTAATAGCTGAGTTCATTATGGTCTCCCTGTGGACCACTTGCGGTTTTCCTACCCTTGGATTTACGTTGTGCTCCCTAGCTAGTCTCTGCACCAGGACCTCTAAGTGCAGTTCGCCCATACCGCTTATGATGGTCTGACCCGTGTCCTCATCCACCTTGAGCTTAAAGGTGGGATCCTCTTCCGTGAGTTTTCCCAAGGCTTCCATAAGCTTAGCACTATCTGCTGTATTTTCCGGCTCCACTGCAACGGAGATCACTGGATCTGCGGCCGTTATAGACTCCAAGAGTACCACCCTAGCGTCTGAGCAGATGGTATCTCCAGTAATGGAAGAGCGTAAGCCTACTACCCCAACAAGCTCCCCACTTTTTGCCTCTGGAACCCTGTCCCTTTTACCTGCATTAATACGAAAGAGCCTACTTATCTTATCTTTCTGGCCAACCCTGGGGTTTAAGACCTCACCGCCTTCCTTTAAGGTTCCGGCATAGATACGTACAAAGCTCATCTTGCGGCCCTGGTCCATCATCTGGATCTTAAAGACTAGAGCAGCCAAGGGATCGTTATCCCTGGGGGCAATGTTTACCACCTCTCCATGGGGCCCATTGGCCTGGATAGGCGGCAGATCAATGGGAGCCGGCAAAAAGTCCACTATGCCGTCCAAGAGGGGTTGCACCCCTTTATTGCGCAGTGCCGCCCCGGCATAGACTGGAACCAGCTTTAAAGAGATAGTCGCCTCCCTTATAGCCTTGGCCAGGGTTCCTTTGTCTATGGCCACGTCTGCCAAGTACTTCTCCATGACCTCATCTGAGGTCTCGGCTATGGTCTCTACAAAGATCATCCTCTCTCTGGCTACGTCGTCGGCAATATTAGGAGGGATATCTGAAATAAGCATCTCAGCACCTAAAGTGCTGTCGTTCCAGGTGTAGAGCTTTTCCTCTAAGAGATCCACGACACCCTTAAAGCCCTCTTCTTCCCCTAGGGGCAAGGTAATTACCAGGGGCACTGCCCCCAATTTGTCCCTCAGTTCCCCCAAGACCTTATTAAAATTGGCCCCAACTCTATCTATTTTATTGACAAAGGCTATCTTAGGCACGTGATAGCGGTCAGCTTGCCGCCAGACAGTCTCGGACTGGGGCTGTACTCCGCCTACAGCGCAGAAAACCCCCACTGCCCCGTCTAAGACCCTTAAGCTACGTTCCACCTCTATGGTGAAATCCACATGCCCAGGCGTATCTATGATATTGATATTGGCCCCCTTCCACTGGCAGGAGGTTACAGCGCTCATGATGGTAATGCCCCTATCCTGCTCTTCAGGCAGGAAATCCATGGTAGCTTCCCCGTCATGCACCTCGCCTAACTTATGGGTGCGCCCGCTGTAATAGAGTATACGTTCCGTAAGCGTGGTCTTACCTGCGTCTATGTGGGCTATGATTCCGATGTTACGGAGTTTATTTATAGGATTTTCCTGAGCCATAAAAGCTTCTCGCCAAAATCTACTCTTTTTTGTTAAGCTCCACGTTGCTTTTCCCGATATCTTGTTTCATTTTCATTCTAAAGGCCAGGAGCTTCTCCTCTAAACCCTTGTCTGCCAAGGCCAGGATCTCTATGGCCAGATAAGCGGCATTTTTGGCCCCGCCAACAGCAACCGTTGCCACAGGCACCCCAGAGGGCATCTGTACAGTGGACAAGAGGGCATCTAAACCCAAAAGAGAGGAGCCTGCCAAGGGCACCCCAATGACAGGTAAGACCGAATAGGCCGCAAGTGTCCCTGCCAAGTGCGCCGCCATGCCAGCTCCGCAAATAAGCACTTTTATGCCTTTGCCTGAAGCCTCTTTGCCATAGAGGGCGGTATTTTCCGGATTGCGATGAGCCGAGCTGATGATGAACTCATAGGGAACCCCAAAATCCTCCAGGACCTTGGCCGCCTCCTGCATTACTGGTTTATCGCTTGGCGATCCCATCACTATTCCTACTAGGGGTTTTGTCATCGAGTTATGAGCTTTTCGGATCATGGGGTACATTGGTTCATTGGCTCATTGGTTCAAGGGGTCATTGGCTCCCCGGTTCATGGGCTCATGGGGTCATTGGTTCATTGGTTCAAGGGGTCATGGGGTCATGGGCTACAAAATTTAAGGTCTAAAAAATTTTTCCCCTGGCTTGAGCCAGGGACATGCCAGATTAAAGCAAATATCTACTTAAGGCTTTTTCCCATTACTTTTTTTAATTACCCTAAAAATTTTTTTAATAACCATCTTCTTGCCTCTAATATTTCTTGGGAACTTTTAAATATCTTTCCCCAGCCCATAAAAAAGCCTGAGCTAGAATTTTTCTTGAGACAATACCTTAGGCTATTTGCCTTGGAAGGTTAAAAAATTTAAAGGGACAAAATTAGCTACTTAAACTTTCCCTCTCTAATCTATCTTAGGCCTTAACTTTAGCCCCATAGCTACGCCTTTGTCAAAAAGGTGTAGCTATGGGGGAGGCCCAATTATTAAGATCCCACAAAGCTAGTAGCGAAAACGCTATCTTAAAAAAGGCTTAAATCATCAGCCCCAGTCCAAAGGCGCTCTTTTTTAGACCATAGCTTAGCACCTTGGCCTCAAGGTTTTCATAATATTTCCTTTTTTTATCTTTGGGGCATTATACGTTGATTATTGGAAAAAGTGAAATCTTATGTAGCTAGCCGCCAAAAATATTTAGGAGTTATGTTTTCCAAAAGCCAAAAAAGCTTAAAGGTCTTGGCAAGCACAAAGAGAGCTGAGGGCAAAATACTTATCTTTGGGATGAAAATAAAGACAAAAAGCAGCATAGCCTTTTTGCCTTGAAAAGATAATAAAGGTAAAAAGCCTTTTTCCTCTTCGCAGATAAATCATGCCCTTTTAGCTTGTCAAACTCGACCCTGGCCTGGCAAAAAAGCCTTATAAAGAGCGCTAAGACGCGCGGAAAGGTCAAAACATAGGCCTCAGTGCGCTAGGCCGCAAGGACTAGCGCTAAGTCAAGTATGCTAGCACAGTAAAGAAAAAGCGTCAAGGGCCAGCGAAAAAATATCGTTATTTTAAATAAAAAATTTTTATAATTTTAAATTATTGTATTATTAGTTATTTTTATCATATATTATATTTAATAATAGATATTTATCTTATTTTTCCTCAAGATTTTATTCCTTTTTTTCCCGCTTTTACAGATATATTTATTTTATTGTATTATTTTCTGAAAACTGGAAAATAACTTATTTAGGCTAAAAATACCACCAAATTCTGTCCCTAGATATTTAAAACTACTATATATACATATCTCTCGGATTTTATTCCCCTTTTCCCTCGGCAAAGGCCTTCCCTGGACATTTTAAAACTAGCCCAAAGTCCATTTTAGAAGCTTTTTAAGCCTTTACACTGAAAACAGCTTAAAGGCCTCCCTTGTGTTACAATCATGCAAAAGGGCCTTTAAATCCCAATAAGCCATGCCATAGCACCATAAAAATTGTTAAATTGACAAAGAGGGATAACCTTGCAAGACCTAATAGATAAAAGCTTTCAGGACCTGGAAAGCTCAGTTAAAAACGCTGAACAAGAAAAAACTATACTAAAAGAGGCAGCGGAGACCATAGCCCAGTCCCTCATTAAAGGGGGCACTATTTATATCTGCGGCAACGGCGGCTCGGCAGCCGAGGCGCAACACTTTGCCGCAGAATTCGTGGGCCGCTTTCTTTTGGAAAGACCAGGGCTCCCTGCAGTATCCCTTTCCGCTGACACTTCCAAGCTAACAGCTATAGGCAATGACTACGGCTTTGCCGAGGTCTTTGCCAGGCAAGTAAAAGCCTTGGGAAGAGAAGGGGACGTCTTATGGTCCTTGACCACTAGCGGCACCTCCCCAAACATCCTGGAGGCTATAAAGGCAGCTAGGGAAAAGGGCTTAAAAACCATTTTTATGTGTGGAAAACCTCTTTCCAATCCCCCTGATGTAGATATTATCATCCATTCCCCTGGCACCAACACACCCAGGATCCAGGAGTTGCACCTGTTTTATGGACACCTTATCTGTGAACTGGTGGACACTATCCTCTTTGCGCCCACTAAAGCCAAATCCTAATGAGCTGCGACCCCCACCACAAAAAAGCTAAAAAACTGGACTTTAAAGGCGTAAAGCTTAGCTCACTTTATGACCAGCTCCCCCTTGTGAGCCTGGATCTCTTTGGAAAGCCCGCCAAGGCCGCCAAAAGCTTTAAGGCCTTCATCGATAGCCTACCTGACCTCCAAGGGGCCAAGGACCTAAGAATTGCCGCCCGGGCCATAGCCCGGGCGGCTAGAGCTAAGCGCAGCATCATGCTCTCCATGGAGGGCCTACCCATAGAGCTAGGCTTAGGACCCGCACTGGTGGATCTGATGGAAAAGGGAATCTTAACTTCTATTTCCACCAATGGCTCCGCCCTGGTCCATGACATTGAGGTGGCCTTGGTGGGCGCCACCAGCCAAGAGCTAGAGGGCAGCATAGCAGAAGCTAAACTCAAGGTAACAGCTGAGACAGGGCACCTTATTAACCTCGCCGCAACCAATGCTTTAAGTTCTGGCAAGGGCCTGGGCTATGAGGCGGGAAAGCTTCTTAAGGAACTTAGCCCACCCAATGCCAAAATAAGCGTCTTGGTTTCCGCCTATAAAAATGGCCTTCCCTTCACGGTCCACTTAGCTTTGGGTACAGATATCTTTAATATCCATCCCGAGGCGGACGGGGCTGCCCTGGGAAAGGCAAGCTTAGATGATTTTACGGCCTTCTGCGAGCTTGTGGCCAACCTAGAAGAGGGGGTCTTTATTAACCTGGGCTCGACAGTAGTAATGCCAGAGGTCTTTTTAAAGGCCCTGTCTCTTACCTGTAACCTAAGGATAAGTCACAAGGGCCTTACCACCATAAATATGAATTTTATCTCTCAGTACATAGACCAGGTAAACTTTATAGAGCAATGTAGTCACAACTTGGGGACCAAAATTAACTTAACTGGGCACCTTGAGATAATGTTTCCCCTCTTGATGACCCTGGCGCTGGATTACCTTAAATCCGGGGACTAAAAAGATGCCTGCAACAAGACCAGCTAGAGATTCTAGCTTTAAAAAGGTACTTATAACTTTTGCCCTTAGCTTGGCTTTCATTTTGCCTTCTTCTCTAGTGGAAGCGGATCCTCCCCCACCCCACGAGGCCAAACCTCAGAGCACCTGGTCTTTGGCGCATCTCTACGACATAGTTAGTAAAGAGCCCCCTTTAAATGAAAACGACATAGACTTCTACATTAAAGAGCTTCCCCAAATCCTAGCCCTCCAAGGGGACCCCAGACAGATACCCAAGGTGATAGCGGCCACAGGCTGGTCGGAAAATCGCCTGGCCTATGTAGTCACCAAGATGGGGACAGGCCTCATTAGCCTTTTGGAACCCCAGGCCCTAGCCTCCTACAGGTTCCCCTTTTTTAGCTATCCAAGCCCAGCTGAAGCCGAACTTATCAAAGCCAAAGAAAAGGAAATTCAAGCTGCTTTTACGAAGATAATAGATGCCGAGACCCCCAGACCTGAAAGAAGGCCCAAAAAGAAATAGTAGCCTTTCTAGCTAAGATTCTTGCCACCTTGATTAGACGAGGCAAAAAAACCCTTGCCTTCCAAAAGAGGGGGTTTCTACTTAGCTTCCATTGAATTCTTAGTAAAAAATGATGGCGACACTAAGCAAAACTTAGCTGAGATAGAGCCTTTTCAATTTAAACGAGCTTCGGGCATAAGTGCTTATTGCCAAGCTCTAATCTACCATACTTATTTTGGAGAAATCTTAGACGACTGAAGATCTTATTAGCTATTACGGAACCTTCATCTTTGTCCTACTCCAAGCGAGTTGCAGCTCATAAGAGATAAGCTTTTTAGCTTTCTAGCGCCCTTGCCCATACTTAGAAGATTAATGGAAAAGCTAATGCTTTTTTTAAAGGCCCTTAGGGCTAGTCCTAAAACCCCCAAAATAAATCTTGACTCGTTTAAGAAGTTAATATTCAGGGTACCAATGCCCATAAAGGGGTATTTAACTTTCTTAAATGGTCTCAACTAATACTAATAGTGTCTTCAGCTTTTGCTGAGAGGTAAAACCTATTTTGGCATTTTTCTTTTAGATGCAATCAAAACCCCAAAGACCAGCAAAGTGCATAGAATACTGCAAAAAAAATCCTACTTACTCAGTCTAACTTTAGTTTTTTGAATAGCTATGCTTTTTAGGCCAAGGAGAGCTTTAATGCAACAGAGAGGTCTATAAAAAGGCCCCACTTCAAGTAAGTGGGCAAGAAAAAATACGAAAAATAATCACATCTTGAGCTCTTAAAGGCTATTAAGTAATAAAGCTTGCTATAGCCCCATGAAAACCGCTATCATCCAAAGACTTTAGGGGATTTTTGGAAAAGGGCCCCTGGCCCTTGACCTTGAGGCCAAAAAGGGCTTTAATTTACCTCTAAGGGCTAAGGTACGGCTTGTGCCCTTTTGGCTAAGCAAATCGTTCAAAAACTGGAATTTCAAACAATTTATTTCTTTTGCCCATTTAAACCACAAGGTATGGGTCCTAAATGTCATAAGGAACCTAAAAGATACCAGAAAATGACAAAACGAGACAAAAAGCTCCCAATTGTGGCTCCAGAATTAATGCCCTTGGCAAGCTAAGTCGCACTTGAACTACCTGTTGCTCCAAGAGCCACATACACCATTTTCCAAGCTCTAAATATTAAAGAGCTAATTCAACTTAACTAATTTCTTTTGTTTATAATTTAGGTCTAAAACTATTTAACCCCTTACTTACGGATCATCTATCCGTCATTTCACAAATTAAGGTAACAACATGCAAAAAAAAATTGCCTCTCTCATCCTTTCATTAGCCGCTCTATTTTGCCTTATGGCCCTACCATCAGTTTCCTTTGCCCAAGCGCCCCTTCTGAGTGGACTAGAACCCGAGGAACTTGAAGAACTCCTAGCCTATGAGCCTCCCCTTACGGAAAATGACATCCGATTCTACATAGCCGTCGTGCCCCACATGCTAGGGAACAATCCGGATGAAATGATATATGAGGTGGCAGATAGATTTGGGTTAAGCGATGAAAGGGCAGGTTATGCCTTGTTAAAGATAGGTCTTGGTACCTTAATCTTGGCAGACCCATCATTGGCTCCCCAGATAGCAGCAGAAATTGGGACCGATGCAGCGCTCCCCACCGCAACGGAGCAGGCCCTGATAAAGAGATTCCAAGACGAATTAATGCAAGCGATTGAAGCCGCTTCTTCTATGCAGTAATAAAAAATTTCCCACTAATCTGGCCATAGGACGCTAGTATCAGCTACCCCTTGGGGTTAACATCTTGCAATTGATATGATCGCGACTATATTAAAACGCCATCTGGCACCACTTTTCATTTCCCTTTCCCTTTTGTTCCTCTGTGTCCCCACTAGTTTTTTGGGGGCACAGGGGTCCAATACGGTAGAATTGGGCCTTCCCCACATCGAATTTATCTTCTATAACGAACCGCCCCTCACCCATGCTGACATAGAATTCTACATCGCCGCCATGGAGCATGTCCTTTCGGAAAACTCCAAGGAAAAACTCATAGCCTTAGCCGATGAGCACGGCATTTCAGAGCTGCGGGCCGGTTTTGTACTGGTCAAGGTGGGTTTGGGACTAGTCCTTTTGGATGACCCCTCCGCAAGAGCTGCTATGATCGAACGTATTGGCTGCGAAGGCCCCCTTCCAACGGCTGATGAAATGCAATTGTTGACCGATAGAAGAGAAGAACTCTTCGCCTCAATAGCTGGGCCCAGCGAGGAATATTAATTTTTTTACCCTAAAATAACTATTAACCTTTAGATTAATTAGCCTAATTACTTATCCCTTATATAATAAGCCCTAAAATTTAATTGCCTTAGTTTATTGATTTTGTTAGCTTAACCCCAGGCTCTATGGCTTACAACCAAAAGACACCATACAGCCTACCAAAACTTTAGTTCTGATTATATCCTAGGGATTTATATATGACAAAGTGCTTTAGGGTTTTAAAATTACCCTTTATTCTTTTACTTTTCAGTACCATCCTCTTTTTTTCTACTATCTTGTTGGCCCAAAATAATGGCCAAGCTGAGACGGAAGAAAATTATATAGAGCGCCTTTTTAAAGCTGAAACCCCTTTAAGTACCGCAGATATTGACTTTTTTGTCTTTGCCCTTCCCTACTTTAAGACTGAAAAAGCCAAGGAAAATATCCTGGAAATCGCAAGGTGGCACGGGATTTCAGAAAACAGAGCGGGCGTTATTATGGTAAAGATGAGTTTGGGGATATCTTTGTTGCAAGAACCATCCTCGAGGGCAGAGCTTTCCGAGAAATTCGGCTCCGAAATCTACCTGCCTACGGCTGAAGAGATGCTCCTTATAGTAAATAACAAAAAAAGGATTGTGGAGGCCATCCGGGAGTCTGAAAGACGCTAAGAAACTATTAGCTATTGTAACAATCTTTTTTTGCTTAATGCCATGGCAACAAAGAAAATTTGGCCCTTTGCAGGAAAAAAGCAAATTAATCTATGGGGCCTTTGACTAAACTAAAGCTCTAGGATTCCCGTTCTATTAAATAGCCCCTCCCACTACATAGGTAAAAAATGTCACTAGCGCCAAAAATCCTTGGATCCATTCTCGCACTGGCTCTTTTTCTCTTTCTTTTTATAGAGCCTGCCTCAGCCCAAAACGGCATAGACCCAGCCTCAAGGGAGATAATGGTCCGCATTTTTGAAAGCGAGCCCTCCCTTACGGAAGACGACATGACTATAGCCATAGAACTCTTGCCCAGGGCCAATAATAATAACCTTAGCGAAAAAGATTTATACCAATACGCCGAGGACAAGGGCTATACCCCGGATCGCCTCGCCTACATAATGGCCAAGGTATCTGGAGGCATGCTTATTTTAGTGAATAAAGATTATGAAACCGTCATTATCAATAAGTATGGCACCCCCGCAGCGGTTCCTACGCAAGAAGAGATGGAACTTATTAGCAAGTATTTTAATGACCTCATGGCTATCCTCTAATTAAACCGCCACACTCATGCCAATATTATTAAAAACTCTAATTATACCTATAGATTAAGCAAAAACTGTGCCACATCCTCTTCACTTTTTTTTCTTGACAAGTTCTCTGCTTTCTTCATACAATTCTTTGAAAATTTGAGAAGGAGTCTTTATCTATAAGTAATAAAATGCAATTTGTAAATATTTCAGACAAAAATTATTTTGACTCAATTTTGTATCATTTGCCCACATTAAATGCTTAAAGCTTTTACTGAACGTAAACAGTATCTAAGGATTTTGCACGGAAAAAATATAGTACAATATTTAGTAGTGATAAGCTTTACCAGCACTATTTAGCTTGATTTTTGATGAATACAAGCTATATAGTTCTTTTTTATATTTCCAATTTTTTATCCCACAATTTACATTAAGGAATTATCTATGAAAATTTTTCCCACATTCCTAGGCGTTTTGGCATTAGCCTTTGTTTTTGTAGCTGGTGCGGCTTATGCTCAAGCCCCAGCAGACTTTTCTGGAGAGCCTGCCCTAACTGAGGCCGACATCAGTGTTTTTAAGGCCGTACTAAAAGCAGCAGGTGAAGCTGGCGCGGACCCTGAGAAAGCCGCTCAAGTTTATGCCACAGCTGCAACGGCGGCAGGGACTACAGAAACCCACGCCTTGTACGTTTTTACCAAAATTTCTACTATCCAGGCCGTTTTGTCCCAGGCTGAAACTAAGGACCAAATAATCGCTTCCCTTCCTGACCCTTTAAAGCCAAGTGAAGCTGAGATTGCTCTGGTGCAAAGCCACATGGCTGACCTCATGACACCATAACAATTGTAAAAAAATTTTCTTTAAAACCCTTAAAGCTACGGTTTTCTTGCCCCCATGGAATCCCCATGGGGGTTTTTTTACTTTAAGCCCCATTTTTAGCCTTTCCAAAATAGTCTCTCATGGTAATAAAATTACATAGGGCTAATTATTGTGCCTCAGATTTATGTTAAGTTCTTAAGACTTCTTATTACCGCGGTCTCCTAATAAAATTTTACTCCATAACATAGCGTTCAAGACCAACACTCTGGCGCTAAAACAAAATCATGGGCTAAAAGGTTCTTGGAAATGGATTTGGAAAAAAATGCCTGGCTTCTTGCACTTGTTTCGAAAATGAACTGTACACAAAAAATGAGGTTGATCTTGATAATTAATACCCCTCGCCATATTCCATGGACCATAGCCCAAAAAGCCAAGAAGCCTTAGAAGCCAAAAAGCCCAATAAGCACAAGAAGACAAAAAGCCCAATAAGCACAAGAAACCACTGGTGCCTTGAGCCGTAGCGCAATGATGATCGCGCCCTCCAAATAAATATATCTAAAATGAAGTCGCAATTACTTAAGACTTATTGGGAATTCAGACATAATGATATTACCTTACGTATCTTATTCTAAGTTGTATTCAAGATTTTATTTATCCACGGCCATTTGGTGAGGGTTCTAATTTTCTTTTTGTTATCAAGCAACTCATTTAGCCCACACTCTACCCCATTAATAGGGTCAGCTAATGTTTTAAAGTACTTATTTGCCAAACAGTCACGCCTCAGTATATTCCACACCATCTCAGTAGGGTTAAGTTCAGGTGAGTATGGGGGTAATAAGATTAGTGACATATTTTTGGGAACGACCAGTTCTTTTGATCTGTGCGTGGAAGCACCATCTACCACCATGATGATAAAATTATTCCTATGGGCCTGGCTGACTTGTCTTAAAAACAAAGACATATTCTCAGTCTTCATATTGTCAGCTATCATGAAGTCACAGCTGCCTGTCTTTGGGGCAACTGCTCCGAATACATAGTTATACTCTCGGATAAGTGCTGATTTTATAATTGGTCGTAATTCCTGGTGAGCCCAGCATGCCCTCGGTTCCGATAGACGTCCAAATCTAGCTTCATCTTGAAACATTAAGCAAATGGGAAGATTTCTATGGTTTTTTTCCCTGTCGTCCTTGTCCATATGAATTTTTCAGTGTTTTTTTTGAATTCCTCCTGTGATTTTTTGTCAGCTTTAGGGTGAACTGTGTCAGATTTCTTTTTGTTCCAACCCTGTCTTTTCAGCATTCGGTAAAAAGTTGATTTCGGAACAATTTTCCCTACGATTTCATTATATGCACAATGATGCGCCTGCATGGTTATTATTGTACCAGCCTTAGCCTTTTCAAGATATTTCTCCAAAAAGGTTTTTTCCTCATCAAATGTCAGATGGAAGTGTCTACCACCGCCCCATTGTTTTAGAGGCTGATAATCTGGATTTTTAATTTTGGCTAACTCATCGAAAATAGTTCTTTCAGCAACCTGCTAGTTTTGTGCCATTTCGGCAGCAATATAACGGTTTTGAGACAAAAAAATTCCAACGAGACCCCTGCGGTATGCCCTTCCATCCGTTGGGTTGTTCATTAATTCCTTACACCTTTGTAGCTCTTCCTCAGATAGGTGGAACTGCCTAGCCATGTGAATACATCCATGGCTTTCATTATAACATAACTGAAAATTTGAATGCAACTATGAATTAGACTATGACCTAGTATTTTACGGGTCAGTGACCTATGAAAAGAGATGGGGTTATTCTTATGTCTTGCCAGGGTTACCAACTAAACCTCACTAGAGGATAAATTTCCACTAAGCTTGGATAAGCTTGGAACTTAAAGAAAGTAAACTCTTAATACTTAAAAAGGAATTTTAGGCCAAGGGCTTTTTTAAAGTATTACCAATCGAAAGAAAGGGTTGCCGAACCCGCGTGGCTCATGCCCTTGGACCCGTAAGCGCCATCG
>JAITII010000137.1 GCA_031279515.1 Deltaproteobacteria bacterium | reverse complement strand
CAAATGGCTTTAAAATTTTTCTGAGCAAGTGTAACTTGTACCAGTCTAGACTATAGCAGGCTTCCAGAATAAGCTTACTCGTCAGAGTTGGACTTTCGATGAGTATCTGCGTGATGTCCTTGCAGGACATTTGCCAGCTGTCTCTGTCAACGAGGTGGCTTTCCACTTGCCTTGCTATTACCTGACAGCAGTATACCGCTGCTTTCATCTTCACATGCTGTGCACTTTTCCTCTTTCCAGGCACTTCAGTGCCCCCCCCCCCCATCTTTACATCATCTCATACCACACAGAATTCTACTGCGCAAGATGCTAGGGGACACAGTATTAAATTCGATTCAATAAAAGTTGCGGGATACAGCAGTACGATAGGATTTTCTTTGACGTAACTGAACATCTTTCCAGCTCACAGGAATCCCCAACAAGAGCAGGTATACGTGCTGTCACGTAATTCTCTTTACGTTCCCTCTCAGGTCCGGCCGCTGCTCTCTGTTCAGGAGCTGTCCTTCGCATATCAATACCGGCTTTGATTTTCTTGTTTTTGTTCAAACTCTACATTGCGCCGAGAGCTTCAGAAGCAGCCTCCCCAGGGTTGACGTAAACATTTCACCTTAACGTAGCAACCCCCAGATTTAAATCGAAATTTCACTCTCACGCAGCCATCTCCTATTTCTTATTAAAATTCCGACCACAGACAGTTAAGCCCCTACTCTCTTCTTCCCCTTGGCCACAACAAATTCTACTTCAAACCACTTTACCCTCTTCGCTTGCCAAAGCTTTAGCTTCAGTGCGCCTAGTGGACTCTGCCATAAATCCATAAAACACTAAATTTCTTGTATTTCCAAGGCATTAACTTATTGAAGCCTATCGAGTTCAAGGTTAAATATTCTCGTTACAAGGACGACAAACAAGTTTGCAGCTTTCCTTTCTCGTTTTGCTTTTTTGAAGTTCATCTTATAGAAGAAGTTCTTTCGTTACTCCCCTCCAAAGTCGTCTAGTACAAGACCGAAACCCATGCGAGGTTGCACTTTGATTCTCACGTGGGTCCTCCAGTTACTTTAAGAAATCAAGTCTACCAAAATATGAAATGTTTTTGTATGAATTATACAGAATGAAAGGTGTCTATAGTTCCAGATAGGCTGGAAATCATTAGACTACCATCTGAGGCTCTTAGCATAAAAGCCGCAAATTAAGACTGCAGAGGTGAAATAGCCCTTTAAAAAATGCTGAAATAGATTAAGAAAGTGTTGTTTTAAAACCAGGCCTTGCTTTAAAACCTGGAGTTAAATTAAAGCCGGCAATAGCTAGTAAGTAAATAGCAAGCTATTTGACCACATATCCCGCCAACAGCCAAGAAGTTAACAAGGGTAATTGAGAGCATCTTAAAGCCAGGATGCGATGAGATTTCAGCTGTAAAATGCTTTGGAATACTTCTATTGCGGCTCTATTTATTGGCATAAATTAAAACTAGTTGAACAATGTATAGCCCAAGATATCACTTCCATTAAATTTGCCTCAATTTAAACCCGTTAAATCTTTGGAAAAATATTAAAGGCCGAGCTTGGAAATTACCAAAATTTTCCCTTTTTTGATAGGCTATAGTGCAGCTTTCTTCTTGGATAAGCAAAAAAATACATAGAAAAATTTTGCTTTTTAGCTATTTTGTCATGCAAGTGAGCATTACATTGGCACCAGCATAGTTAATTTTCTAATCTACTTTTTCATTTTAATGGGCGCAAAGCCGTATCTTTTAATAAAAAAACCCCCACTTTGCTAGGGGGTTTAGGGTTAAAAAGAGAAATTTTTTAATGGCGCTCAGAGGCCTTCTTATTTTGGTTCAAGCGGATCATATCGGCCACCTCATAGGCGGCATTGGCTTGGGCCAGCTTTTTTTGCTCTTTTAAGATGTCACCTAAAACCTTGTGGGAGGTGAAGCTCTTGGGAGCCAGCCTAGTGGCCATTTGGGCCTCGGCTAAGGCGGCCATGTTGTTACCTAACCTCTGGTAGCAGAGGGCCATCCACATATGAGGTTCTGCAAGGTCGTGCTTTACCGAGATAAGCCTTTTTAACAGGTTCACTGCTTCCTTGTAACGGTATTCATTATAGAGGATCTTGACCTTGGTGATGATGAGCTCCCCGTGGTAGGGCCAGTGGGCAAGTCCTCTATCCAGCCACTCGATGGCTTCCTTGGTGGCGTTGATACTAAAGAGGTATTTCATGAAGGTCACAGTTTCTTTGTGATCCGGCTCTTCTTTGAGTCCAATTTCTAGGGTGCGGGCCAGTTCCAGGGTTTTATCAGCCTCTTCTAGATTCCCCATTTCTTTTAAAGTATTACCCATCAGGGCGCAGGGCTTGGGGTCCCTAGGGTGCTTTAAGGAAAGGGTCTTGTAGATCTGAAAAGCCTCGTCATAATGCCTGTTACGCCTATAGAAGTCACCTAGCTTGTAGCGGAGCTCTTCGTTTTCCGGCTCTATGGCTATGACCTCCTGGAAGTATCTTAAGGCCTCTAGATAGTTACTTTGCTTCTGGTAGAGGTTGAAAAGGCGCCAGCGAATGCCACTATTTTCAGGGGAGAGGGAAGCAGCGGTACGCAGGTACCCTAAACCCTCATCTATCTTGTTATCCTTGATGCACAGCTCCCCCATGGCTATGTTGGCACTTATGTCCTGAGGATTGTCTTTGAGTCTTCCTAAAAGCTTTCCCCACCTAACTAGCTTTTCACCCAAGGCAGAATGACCCATTTTTATATCCAGGTTTCCTTTGAGGATATAGAACTCATGATCGTCGGGGTGCTGCATAAGCCCCGCCTCGTAGACCTGGTGCATTTTTTTGGTAGCTCTAAGTTCAGCATAGACCCCACCCATGCTCTTTAAGAGATGGGAGTTGTTGGGGGCGTAAAAGTGGGCAATGAGGACAGGCTCTAAAAGGGAGGAGGCCATCTTGGCCTGCTTGCGTTCCACTAAGGCTTCCGCCAGAGAACAGGCGGCTTCCAGGTCATCGCGGTTATTTACTAGCCTTTCTAAAGAGTCCGCTATAGTAAATTCCCTATTGGCCTCTTCAGTAAGGCCCATACGGAAATAGACCCTTCCTAGGCCATCATAGGCGCTGATGGTAAGGGGTCTTAAATAAAGGATATCCCGATACCACTTGATGGCATCGGCGTGGCGGCCCTTGGCAGCCAGGGATTGGGCACGGCGCAGCATGCTCTCGGGTTTACGCTGGAAGCCTAAACCCGCTAAGATCCTGTCAAAGATGTCCTCCAAGGGGGGGATGCGGTGCCAGAGTCCAGCTAGGGCGCCAAAAAAGCCCCCTAGAGCCCTGGTTAGGGCATTGCCCTGGGGTTTCTCACTAGGAAGGGAGGCTGTCCCTGGAGGGGTAAGGGTTAAGGCGGCAATACTGTCGGAATTATTATGTACCGTGGGATTTATGGCCAGCCCAGGGGAATCGCTAGTTAAGGCCGCAGCAGTTGCAGCTGCGGTTATGGCGGCAGTAGCTACCAGCTTGTCATCTTGGGAAGTAGCAGTATTGTCTGTTGGGGAGCTATCCTCCAGGCCGTCTATAGCATCCAAATTAGCGCTAGGCGCCACAGATGGGGTTATGCCCACAAGTTCTGGAGGGATATTTATCCCTGAGCCATCGGAAAGACCGGTAGTAGAGTCAAGTCCTTCCAGAGTTGACTCTTTTACTACAGTCTCTTCCTCAGGGGGCAGCGTTTGGGTTAAGGTTTTGGTCTTTTCTGCCATGGGCGAACTCTTTAATGCCTAGATAGGTAAAGATCTTAAACTAATATGCCGCACATCTACTAATTTTTGACCTTATGAAACAAGTGGGCATCTTTAGCCAAAAAAGCATCTGAACTCTCTCTAGCAATTAAAGGGCCAGATTATGTCACAAACCATGAGATTTGAATCTGATTTCCCTTTTAGTTTTGTCATACCTATTTCAGAGATACAGCTTGGCAAGGCGCAGTGGACAAATAGCAAATTAACCCACTTGAAGTGGGTATTAATTTTTTTAAACGCCTATATCTTGTAAATCTTACTAATTACCTTTTGCCCTCTAATTTCCAGAAGCATTCTTAAATATTCATTCTAGCTAGAATATTTAAAGAGCCCTCCATGAAAAAGATGCATTAGCTTGAGACGCAATGACTTTGGTGGCATTTATTGTTAGAGAGAAAAAGGCAAAAAATCTAGTTAAATTTTAAGATATTTCCCCCAAGATTACCATAAAGAAACTTTCTAAAATCTGGAAATACCCTAGGTATTAAGCCAATGGTGGGCCCAGGCGGGCTAAAGGCTAAAACTAGGGGCTTTTAAAGGGCTACCTATTGGCGCAACTTACCTTTGCGCGTGTTTTTCTGTGAGTCATTTTTGACTTAAAAAACGATTTTAATAGCCTAAAGGAGCTAGTTTTAAAGAAAAATACTGAGAAAGCCATTTTCTAGCCCCCTGCAAAAATAGCTTCTTAAAATATGTACATTTTGGGCAATTGGCTCTAATCAATGTGATGAGCAAAAATCATAAAAATTGTCAGAGAAAATAAATAGCGTGATTAGATGGTTATAATACGAAATTAATAAGTAAATAGCATGATAAGATCTTAATATGTATTAAAAATCTAGATAATTTTATTTAATAATATATATTATTAAATAATCTATTAAACAGTTATATTAAAAAAAGGGAAAAAAAAGATTTTTTAGATTTTTGGGCAGATCTTTTTCAAAATACATTTGACAAGCAGTCAAAGTTCCTTAAAATTATTGTAAGAACAATCTAATTCTTGATTTGTGCTAAGACAGAAATCTTTTTGTAAATTTCTAGGGCCTTATTTTGGGCACTCAACAAAGAGGGCTCAAAAGCTCTTAATAAAATAGTTAAAAGTTGGTATTAACCTTGCATCTAATGGACATGACATCTACGGACCTAAGGAGGGTCACCCGCTTTGCCAGATGGCACCTTGCCTATATAGCTCTGGTCTTGGCATTCTTCTCCAGGGTCTATATGACCGGCTCACTTAGGGCCAATTTCTTTCTGGAGGAAAGGTTCATCTTCCTGGTCCTGGCACCTTGTACCACCTTGCTCTTCGTCCTTATCTGCCCCTGGCGTAAAAATTGGTTGGAGGCGATAAAAACTATGTACCAAAGGTTGGAGGGCCAGGAGATCTTCTGCGTCTTAGCTGCTTTGGTTTTTCTTATTGGGTTTTTCTTCTACTCTCTTTTAATCTGGGGTCTGGGGGCCATCATCCCTTCTATTGTCTATTGGTGGTAAGTATCCCCCCCTGGCCCCGGGGGGGACAAAATGCAAATTTTAACTAGGTCTTACCTGCCTCTGGTCTTTTTATTTCTGGGCTCTTTCATAACATTAATAGGTGCAAACCCAGTTTTAAGTGACACCTTGCGCTTGGTCTACCCACAAGCACCTAGAAGCCTAGATCCCCACATTCATCCCGCCGATCCCCACGCCATCCCCATGATAATGAATAGTTACAAGAGGCTCTTTGAGCTCCAGCCGGGCTCCAACAACCTGGATAACACCAATAGTCTGGCTTTGACCTATAGAGTCTCGGATGACGGCTTAAGATATACCATTATCTTAAAAGACGGAGAGACCTTTGCCGACGGAACTCCCGTTACACCTGAGGCAGTACTCTTTTCTTTAGATAGGTTGGTGGCATCCGAGGCCGGGCAGGTGTACTTCCCTTTCTTGAAATACATGCGGATAGACGGTCCCTCAACCTTTGTGCTGGGACTATCCAAACCTTTTCCGGGTTTTTTGAACTCTTTGACCCTCCCCCAAGCCTCCATCATCAGCCCCACCTTGGCGGGTTACCCGGAAGATTACTTAAAAGATCATTCTCTGGGTTCCGGCAGATACATTGTCGATGGCTATAGTAAGGAAAGCTTGGTAATGAATAAAAGAGGGGATAAGCCCTCTGGTAAGTCCCCCGACAGGGTGGAGTTTTATTTTGAGGCGGATCCGGATAAAAGGCTTCAGACCTATATAGAAAAAGAGGCCCATTTGGCGATACTTACCCCGCCAATCACTAAAAAGGCCCCAGAGGGAAGTAACATCAGGACTTATCCCACCTGGACCACCCGTTTTTTGGCCTTTAACATGGAAAACCCATATTTGTCTTCCACAGAGGTTAGGGAAGCCTTAACCCTAATCTCCCAAGAGGTCTTTGTCTATAAACCCATCCGTCCCCAAAGCTTACTGCCCCGAGGCTTTTTCGGAGCCCCGGCGCAGCCGGGGCCAGAATCATTGCATGAGACAACAGTAGCCGAAAGAGCAGGCGAGCTCATAAGGCTTAAGGGGGCACCTCCGGTACCCTTAAGGCTCGCCTTTCACACAGAGGATAGCCAGGGCTATGAGGATGCCAGGGATCTGGCGGAAAGATTTAGCGCCTTTAAGATCCCTACTCTCCCTGTGCCCTTAACCGGTGCAGCAGGAAGGGGGATCTTGGAAAGAGGAGATTATGACATCTATCTGGGTACAAGGCATCCGGAGATCCCCTCCTCAGAGATGTGGCTAGGCAGATTTTTAGACTCCAGGGCTAGGATAGAAAGTAATCCTGCCCGTTTTAAAGACCCCCAGGCAGATAGCCATTTGGATAACTTCGATGAGGCACTTCCCCGTCCAGAAAGAGAGGGAAGGGTAAAAGCCTTAGCTATTTTAGCCGCCACCGCAAGACCTTACATCCTTCTCTATCAGATGGAACAAGCGGTCTTAAACGACATAAGACTTAGCGATCTTACCCCTCATCCCATGTATCCCACCTACTTCCCCTTTGAAAGTGTGGACCTTAACCCCTTTAGGGCTACGGTGCAAGCTTCTACCCCTGTAACCCCTGACCCTACGATAATAAGAGATCCTGAACCCACCTTAGACTTCAATGAAACTGTCTTCGAGTTCTATGAGTAAATGGCCCCCCTTTAGTTAATATGGGCCCGCTAGCTCCTTATGGCAGCTAAGCTTGCCTTGGCTTTATTGCCATGATGAGCTAAGAAAAGAGGCTTCTAGTTACTCTGAACTAATCTTTTAGCCGTCAATACTTTTGCCTTTTCCCGTTATTAAAGGAGAATAAGCCTGAATTTCTGCTCATTTTTCCTACTACAGAAGAGGGCTTGACCCTACAATATATAGTAAAATTTACATCAAGCTCCTACTATATACAGCAGGCTAAAAAAATAGCATAAATATCTAAAAATCTTGACATCTAGCCGTAGAATTGGCAAATTGTAGTAGGATTTTATCCTACTACCAAAAAGGCGAAAAACCATGCCATTCATCTGGTCGTATAGAAGAATAAGGTCATATGCAGAAGTCAGATCATCTGAGCGAGATGAGGTCACAGGTCTTCCTAAAAGCCTTCCAATTTACCTTGGGAAGGTAATTGACCTTGAAAAAGGAGTTTTTAAAAACAGAAAAATGGGTGTTTTTAAGTACAGTATAGATTCAGGCTATGAGACGTTAAACATTGCAGATCCGATTATTCAAACGTGCGGAAATCAAGAAAAAACTATTCTAGACTTTGGATCATCATATTTATTGGAGGAATTTTCTAAATCAATTGGATTTTCAGATCTGTTTCGCAACACTCTTCCAAAATACAGTGATTCATTAATGGCGCTTATATTTTATTACATTGAAATGTCAGAGCCGAACAGAGATGCTTTAAGGTGGTATAGAGGCTCTTATTCAAACGTTTTATTTCCAGCTGCAGAGCTTCTTTCAGAGCGTATTAGTGAATTATTAACAAAATTGGGCGATGAAACTGTTGAGAGAAATTTTTTCTCAAGATATTTAAAAATTATTCTACCCCAAAAAACAAAAACTGGTGTTATTATAGATAGCACTGGTCTACCTAATTCTATTCATTTTCCTTTAACAGCTATTAGCAATTATAATGGTACATTAAACGAGGAAGTTAGACTAATATTTGTTATTGATACTAAAAGTGGACTACCTATTTTTTCCGATATAACGCTGAAAATATAGTTGATATAACAACTCTTAGAGCAACACTTTATGAACTTAAAGAATATGGTATAAATGTAGAATATGCCTTATTAGACGCTGGTTATTGTTCTGAAAATAATATCACCTCATTATATAAATCTGGAATAAATTTTCTGATAAGACTACAAAATAATAGAAAAATATTTCTCGATTCTCTTGCTAGATATAAAAATGATGCCCTTTCTGATTCATGTCAGTATATATATAATGACAGAGTTGTAGGTATTAAGACTATTAGAACTAAACTTTATGATAATTTCGGATATGTTTATCTTTGTGTTGATTATAGTAGCAGAAATGAACAATTAAAAAATTTTATAAAAGGAGCTATCGATGATAAATTACCAAGAGTTAAATGGAGCTCAGAAACAGATAAGATGGGATTTTTTGCCCTTGTTTCTTCAGTTAATATAAATCCCGAAGATCTTCTTCCACTCTATTATCAGAGACAAATGGTTGAACAGGTTTTCGATATCTCAAAAAATGTTGGTCATATTATACCACTCGCCGTAGATACTGAAGATACCTTTAGAGGACATATCATGGTTTCATTCATGGCTATATGCTTGTATCTTAAACTAAACCAATGCTTTAA
>JAITII010000115.1 GCA_031279515.1 Deltaproteobacteria bacterium | reverse complement strand
CAATATACCAAACCCTATAGATTACCAGGTGCCCAAGTTTACAAAGTAGCTCTAGTGATAGCAAAAAGAACAGAAGTTTGTGTCACTTTTAAAAAAGATGACTTTTGACGATTAATTTTGCTTCTTATAACACTGCAAAATCTATTTGCATATTAGACTTTGAGAATATAACCGTATAAACTTCATCTTTCAAGTATCATCTAGGTAAAAGCTAGAAATTTTGTATTACATCAAACTAAATAATTATTGGAGATATAGAAATATCTAGACTTTCGTCACTAGTCCTTAGGGTAATATCTATAAAACTCCACTTAGTTTTTTTCTTCCAGCAGAGACATTTGAGGATAGGGTCCTCTTTGGCGGCCTTATTAGTACCCCGGCGGATAATTTCTAGACATTTATAAATCCTTGTGTTTCATATATTTCGCAGATATAGGTCTTTTTTTCTACTTACCTTTAGATAGATCTCGCTTCTTTCTGACGTATATGTTTAGAAAGGGTAGGTAATATCTTATGAAAATCTTTTGTTTTTATGCATAACTTATGCATAATTAAATTTGAAAGGATTTACCGACAATATAATTTATTTTAATTTAAATAATTTATAATTATATAGTTTTAATTTGTCTTTTTGATAACTTTAATTCATAAAGGTCATGAAAAGATATTATTAAACTTGTTTTACTTATTTATATGCTGTCATAAACTAATATTTGTATTAATCATTATATTATTTCTGCAATCGCAAATTTGGGATCTATATATTTCGCAGATTTGTTTTATTTGATGTTTTATAATATCATTTTTTTTAGAATCATTGCACCTATATATTGTAGTATCATTTTTACTAGACACATTATAAGGTAAATAGGAAAATTATTCTATAGAAAGTATTACTTTATCTTTATTTAGTGGTACAATATAAGCCTATTCTAGCTTATTAGGAGGCTTCATTACTATGTCACTATCGTACACCATAAAAAAAGAGAAGATAGGTTCATCTATATCTATTTCTCTTCAATTTAACGCAGATGATTTACCTACTGATTGCCTTTCACTCGAACAGGCGGGTAGGGGGATTATGAATGATCTAGGTTGCTCTTTTATGAAAGAAGGTCTATCAAAATTTGACATTGAAGACCCTCAGATAAAAGTAGACAATATGACCTACTACAAAAAAGAAAAGACTTCCCAGACATACGAGACCACATTTGGCAAGATCCGTCTTGAGCGAAGTACTTATCAAAATTCTGGTGGTGGAAAGACAGTGTGTCCACTTGAAGAAAGTGCCAGAACCGTATTATGTTCCACGCCTGCATATGCTAAAATGGTAAGCCATATGGCAGCTCTTATGCCTATGGGGCAAGTTGTGAATGTTATAAAAAAAGAGTTTGGTGTGCCTATCAGTAAGGAGTATGTCAGCAATATTTCCGACAAGATAGGAGAATTGGTAAAAAAAAAGTGAAATTTGGACGTACCAAGTACCTTCTGAGTTTGACGCAAGTGAAGTGAAAACTTTATCTGCCAGTGTTGATGCCACATGCATGCTAATGCAGGGCGGTGCTTGGAGAAATGCAATGGTAGGAACTATTTCTGCGCTTAACTCAGAAGGTGAACTCCTTCACACTATTTATTTGGGTGAAGCACCAGAGCAAGGTAATGATGAATTTTACACCTCATTTAAAAAAGAATGGGATCTTATTAAGGCTGGATTCCCTAATGCACTGACTCAGGGAATTGCTGATGGTGCGCCGAGTAATTGGAAGTTCCTTGATGAAATAACAGATTACCAGATACTTGATTTTTATCACCTTTCTGATTACATTCATAAAGCAGCACATCTCATTTTTGGTCAAGATCCAAAGGGAAAAAAGAAAAATGAGAAAGATGTATTTTTAGAATACTGGCATCACAAGATCAAGTATCAAAGCTATGGTGTCTCACGTTTGATAGAAACACTCGAACAGAAGCTCCCAGAAATTAAGAGCCGCACCGCAAGCACGTCGCTAAGATCTGTAATCAAATATTTAACGAATCAATGTCATAGAACAAAATATGCTAGAGAGTTGAAAGCAAAACGTCCTATAGGTAGCGGGGTTACTGAAGCTGCCAGCAAAACACTCATAAAACAACGAATGTGTGGTTCTGGTATGAAATGGTCGCATATGGGGGCAAGAAATATAATTCATATACGCGCATTGGTTTTAACTAATGGAAGGTTTGAACAGTTTTGGCAAAAAATATTGAGATATGGAATAAATTAACATAAATATTGAAATATGATCTCTTTATGGTACATTGTCAGAACGTTATATTATTGACGATCCCATTTGAAAATACAATAGTTATTTTAATGAAATCAACAAATTATTTTCAAAATGTTTATTCCTTTATTAATGCATCCTTTTGTTTAAAAAAATTTGATATCCTATATTGAGAGAGCTGTTTCATAGTTCTAATAATTATCCGCTATGGTAATAGTTAGGAAAGTTTTTTAAAGCAGAGCTATAATTTATATCAAAAATGATACTTTAGAAAAGCTTATGGCGGCACTTTTCCGATAACTGGATAAAAGTATTTTGGTTTTTTTCCAAGAGAAAAAACTTTTTTTTGCTATTGGACAATCATTAACAGTCTCTGATTCCTTTTTAGCTAGCAAAATTAAAGGCTCCATGTGCCGTGTGGAAAGGAGCCTCTTAATTTTTTGACTTAGAATTAAAATACCTATAGTTTTTCGGCAAGTTCTATCACAATTTCCATAAGTATAGGGTAGAAGAGAGGTTGGCCATTAAGGAGAAAATGTATTTATCATTGACTCGGATATTTCCGTGGGCCCCAGGGACACTGTTGAAGTTTACACCCAAGTCACTTTCTATCCAGTGTTAGTTAATGGTGCCGAACCAGGCAGGATTAACGCAGAATGCTTTGGCTTATTTCAAAATCTGACTATTTTTTAACTGTAAGGCTTAAGCGCAAGGGATTAACTTAAACAAAGAGGGATAGTGTCAATAAAGGACTTGCAATTTTTTTAAGTTCCGAAGTTCTTGTATATATAATTTTGTTTTTTCAATTATAAAGGGTAACTCTTGCATGGTATTGTAGCGGGAAAAAGATACGCGGAAGCTATTTAAAGCCATTTCTTGGGAGTAACCCATAGCCATGAGGACATGGGAGGCTTCCTGGGAGGTAGCAGAGCAGGCTGAGCCGGAGCTTGCGCAGATACCCACTTCGTTTAGCTTATTAATGAGAAGTGCGCTGTGTTTTATGCCCTCAAAGACAAAGGAGGCGTGTCCCGGGAGGCGCGCGATGGGATCTCCTGTGAGATATGCCCCTTCCAATTTTAAAAACTCTTCTATGAGCCTGTCTCTTAAGCTACGGAGATAAACTGAATTTTCCTTCTGGGATTCAATGCATTCCTGGAGGGCATGAGCCATGCCCACAATGCCAGGGACATTTTCAGTCCCCGATCTTCCGCCTCGCTCCTGTCCACCACCCGTGATTAAGGGAAGGGGGAGGCGCGGGATCTTGGCAAAGATGGCGCCTACCCCTTTGGGGCCATGGAACTTGTGCCCTGAGAGAGAAAGGAGATCCACGTCTAATTTCCGAACATTTATGGGTATGTGACCAGCTGCTTGGACGGCGTCAGTATGAAATAATACCCCATGCTTGTGGGCGATTTGGGCTAAAGTCTGGATATCTAAGATGGTGCCCATGACATTATTGGCAAACATAATAGAGACCAAGATAGTATCAGGGCGAATGGCCGCCTCTAAGTCCTTGGGAGAGATCTGACCTTTGGAGTCCGGAGTCAAAAGGGTAACGTTAAACCCAAGCCATTCGAGCTTTTTAAGGGTCTTAAGGACAGCATTGTGCTCAATTGCAGTTGAAATTATATGTTTGCCTGCCTTAGATTTCTGTTCAGCTACGGAGTGGATGGCCCAGTTATCGCTCTCAGTGCCACCGGAGGTAAAGAAGATCTCTGTGGGCATTGCCCCTATGGCCTTGGCTATTGTGTGCCGGGCCTTATCTATGGCAATCTTGGCATCCTGGCCATAGCTATAGATGGCAGAAGGGTTCCCGAACTCTTCTGTAAAATAGGGGAGCATGGCCTTTACTGCTCCGTCTGAGACCCGCGTAGTAGCGGAATTATCAATATAAATCCTCGAATTTATCGTGCTGATATCCTTCATTTGGGTGTGCACTATCCCTGTCTCTTAAATGAGAAATGTTTATTAATAAATTTTACTTCTTCTTTACCCTTAAATTTAGATAAATTCTGCCAATTCCTCAGGGGCTAAGGGCTTTAGGGGCAAAGGGAGCTCATCGGGAACAAGACCCAAGTCTCTGGCTAAGGAAAAGCGCTTTAAGACCGCAAGTCCGTAGAGAAGATTTAAGGCAACATCTCCAACCCTGCGGTTCATGGGGTCCTCGTAGTAACTTCCCTGGGTCCATTCATTGAAGGCCCCTATTGCAGGACCAGCGAAGATGCACCAATCCGTCTGTCTTTCTGTAAGCCCGTTTATAGCCCAGCGGGAGGCCTGGCCAAGGTACCAGCGGAAGATAAGAGCCATCTTGTATTTGGGGTTTTCGGCCTTTTTTAGTTGTGCTGGATCCCTTTGGCTAAAGAAGCTTTGGGTTTCACTCCATATCTCCTCTAGGGGTTTATGGAAGATCTTCTGCTCTAAACTTTCCCTTTCTTTTGGTGGGATCTCGTCCACCGAGTCATACTGGCGGTAGAGCTCAGCTAGCCTATTGGCCCTGGGGGCAAAGAGGGTTCCGTATTTTAAGACCTGGACCCTGGCGCCCATTTCAAACATATCCGCTGCTGGCGCAGGTGTCACATCTGTTTGAGAGGCCTTGGCAAGAAGTTCCCTAGCAGGAGCAGAAAGTCCTGATTCCACGCAGGACTGGTTGATGGAGCCGGTAACGAAATAGGAGCAGCCTAAATCCAAGGCAGCTAAGAAGGCTTGGGGGCTCCCCAAGCCGCCTGCTACCCCCACCCTGATGGGGTGGAGGTAGTCGTATTTGCGGGTATACTCTTCAGCTAAGGCTATCATGGAAGGCCACAGGATATTAGCTGGCCGGAAATCCGTATGCCCACCGGAGTCCGCTTCGGCTGTAAGGTCTTGGGCCATGGGAATGTATTGGGATAAATTGGCCTCATCTCTAGAAATGGCCCCGGATTCTAAGAGGGCGTTTACTATTTTTGCCGGAGGGGGGCTAAAAAACCTCTTGGCTAGCTCCAGGCGAGAGACCTTGGCCATGACCCTGTTGGGTGCCATTATGCTCCCATCGGGCAACTCAGTTAGGCCCTGGACCCGGTAGCGCACCAGGTTCGGGGTAATCTGCAAAAAGGCCGAGGCCTCGATGAGGTTCACCCCATGGGTCAGGTAGATATCAATGAGTCTTTCTTCCAGCTGGGGGTCATGGGGGCTATGGATGAGGCAGGATCCAAAATGTCTTTCTATAGCAAGGCTATTTTTAAGCTGGACCACGGATTCCTCTACAATCTCCGGGGCTAACCCAGAGGCCCCGAAGATGCCCAAGAGCTCCAGGTTGGAAAGGGCTTGTACCATGGCCACGCTAGAGATCCCACCTACCATGGCTCCACCTACATAAGCATAGCGGAGATTGAATTCTTTGCGGAAAGTCTTGGAACCGAAGTTGCCAGGTGCTATGGGTGGGATGATCCCTATGATGCCAGGATCCCCCTGAGAGGTGATTTCACCACCTGACTTAATGTAAATAGTATTAAGGGGGTCATATATGGCAGTGAGGAGGTTATTTAACGATAGAGAGTTCATTGGGACAAAAATCCTTTTATACAAGCAAAGATATCCTGATAGAACTTGCACTTAACAGATGTTATACTATATATTGTAGTAAGTTTAATGTCAATCCATATATACGCGAAAAATTCCTAAAAGATCTTGGTATATAATTAAGTCTGAAGGCGACGCAAAAAAAACTTAAAGAAATCTAGATAAAAAAAGATATAGAATATTTAGTAGTATTATACTACAATATCTACACTATATAGCATGAAGATTGATATATTTGGTGATACAGGACCTTTTTACGCCTCCATCAAGAATAGGAGCCAAAAAAGAAACTAACTATTTTATTTTTGTGTGTTTTGCAGCTGTGGTATTGCTTTAAAACATTTTAGTACATTAGCACATAAGTGCCAAATGTCAAGATTTTTGTCCTTTAAAGGATTTTATGGATTAGTGTTGAAAATTAACGCGCTATAATTTCGAAAAACTTTAAGGTGCTTAAACAAAACTCCTTTACTTTTTTTTGAAATAAGAAATACTCTAGAAAATATTGTCCCAGTCTATGAAAAACTTCAATGATTTCTTTTTTTGCTAAAATATTAGTCAAGAAAATATAGTTTCTATTTTAATATGGGCACTTAGAGAAACTTAATTTTAGCCAACAAAAATAAAAGCCTAAATATGAAAAAGGAAAAAAAAGCAAAACTATTTATATTATGTAAAAAGTATTGACCAATGTTTTTAACACCAACCAATAATCTAAATGACGGGCTTTTAAGAGCCAACAAAGGTAGGGTTTAAAGGCTATTTTAAAATCTAACAGAGAGTGAGTCGAAATGATAATTAATTTAGAAATAAGCTCAAAAGGTGACTATATTTAGCAATTTTAAAATCTCTAAAAACGTAGGCCCAATTTTATGGGCATAAAAGCGGCAGTTTTTGACATTAAGCCTTTGAAGTGCTAAGATTAAAGTTCCTGATGCTAGATCTTAGATGAATATAAATGAGCCGGTTTAACAGTGCTAAGGAGGCACGAATTATGTCTAATCCTATCCTGGACCCCATGAAGGGCAATGTAGATATGTCCTTTAATCTGCTCCGCAAGTTTTTGGACCGCTGTCCCACGGAATTTTGGCAGAGGAAGTGGGGCAAATGGCCAGTTTGGCAGCAGTTCTACCACATGCTTTCAGCCGTCTTCCTCTTTAACCCCCTGGAGTTAAAAGAACCCCTTCCAGTTAGCGTATCTAACGATGTGCAGAACCTTAAGGTAGTGGGGACCAATCCTATCTCCATCGAAGAAATGGACTCTTGTCTCAAGATCGCCTTCGGGCATACCACGGCATACCTAGATTCCCTAAATGATGCCGAACTGGGCAAGATAAACGAGAAGGTGAAAACTATCATGAACATTGACTGGACCCACGCTTCTACCATTTTGATGATTGTTGCCCACAATCTTTACCATATCGGAATCTTTGACGCAGGCCTAAGGGAGATGAAGCTAGATGGAGTCTTCTAAAGGGCCCATTTAAAGGTATTTATAAATACTAGAGTAAAGTAAGAGTTTCAAGGGGCTTATTTGCCCCTTGAATCTTTTAGGACCATTTTGGGCTTTCTTTAGTACCTCTTAGTTAATCATCTTAAAAATTGCCGCAGGCGAGACTAATGAAGCCCCTATGATCTTCTTTAGTCTATAGATTATTGAAGTTTTGTAAGTACAATTAGTCTTTTTTAATGGGGCAAAAATTCATTTTGCAAGGAAAGGCTTTTAATTAAAAGACCGTTTACTTTTATCTTTTTGTTTGTGAAAATTTTAATCTTAAGCCAAAGATAATTTGATAAAATGTAGAATGTTCTCCATTTGTCTAAGGCCGACCAATTATCTATTAAAATAGCCTAAGTTTAGCCTATCATACAAATAGAAAAAAACCCTGCCAGTATTTTACTTATAATTAAAAACTATTTCTAAATGTAGCAAAGCTTATTTTGGCCAAATGGAACAGTGCCAAGCCCTGGGCTAATATTTTAGAGCTTAATGCCTTAGGTTTTAGTTTAAAGCTTTAGGGCCTTAGGCTTTAGTTTAAAGTTTTAGGGCTTCTTTTTTATCTCTCGGGTTTTTAGCTATTCGAATGTTTATTCAATATTAATATACATTTTTAATTTTAATTATGTTTATAATAACTATAAATAGTTCTTTATATAGCTATTTTTTCCAGTGCCTCAGACCAGGGGTCCTTTGAGTAGACATAAATAAGCCCTCCCAGCGTCAAATAGCTGCATAAGCGCTAAAAATTGACCTTGGGGGGTTTTTTATAGCGCCTGGAGGAAGGTAGCCCTTAGCTTAACAGGTCATCTACAATATATTGCGTTATTATTTTTAATTTACTATTTCTTGTATATTTTACACTATCTTTTTTCCTCAGGATTTGACAGGTCATTTTACTTGCAAGGTCTAGCTATGACCTAAAAAAGGCAGATTTTTTTCTGATTTTAGGGAGATTCTTTCCATTTTTTATAAAACCAGCATAAAAAAAAGCTGCTTTTGGCTTGACAGAACTAATTGAGGTGCTTATTTTTCTAGCGTTAGATCCATAGCTCTTTATGGAGCTTTAATAAATTTTAGGAGAATAGCCTTAAGGGCCCATATTACCGCCTGATGTTAGCTGAAGTACCCTCCAAAGCCTTAAAGACCGAGCGCCAGAAGAAGATTTTCGAGGCAGTGGTCTTAGACTATATCCGCACTGGAGAACCAGTGGCCTCGGGTAATTTGGCCGATAGATATTCCTTTGAGCTGTCACCCGCCTCTATCCGCAAGGTCCTACATGAGTTAGAGGAGCAGGGGCTATTGAGGCAGGCCCATTCCTCCGCCGGCAGGACTCCCACGGAAGAGGGCTTCAGGGTCTATGCCGATGATATCCTGGAGGTGAAGAAACTTCCTCAATCCATGAGGGCACAAATCAAAAAAGAGCTCTCTGGGGCGGATTTTTCTCCTGAGAAGCTTTTCACCCTTTGCTCCAAGGTCCTTTCTAATTTGACTAGCCACATGGGGGTGGTAATGGCGCCAGGTCTTTCCTCACTGGCATTAAAAAAGCTCTACTTTGTGAGGATTGGTACCCGTCAGATCTTGTCTGTTTTAATGACCCAAAATGGGATAATCCAGAACAAGCTCTTAACCACAGCTGAGGACTTTAGCCAAGAGGCCTTAAATGAGGTTAATTTCTTTTTAGATGAAAAAGAGCCGCCCTTTACCCTAGATGAGATAAGGAACACCCTTTTAAGTGACATGATGGCCAATAGGACGGAGTTTGAGGATATTTTCCGGAGGGCCTTTATCTTAGCTTCTGAGATAAGTGAATCTGAAAGTCCTGACCCTGACGAGAGCCGGAACATCTATATGGACGAGGAAGGAAGGGTTAGACTTATCGAGCACCCTGACTTCAAGGATGCCGAGGCCATGCGGGCACTCTTTAGGACCTTTGAAAACAAGAGGAGACTGGTGGACCTCTTAAATGAGATAACCGATGCAGGCAAGGTCAGGGTGGTAATCGGGCCCTCAGGAGAGGAATCCGATGGACTTACCCTGGTGGCCTCTCCCTACCTTTCTGGCACTGCCAAGGGCGGAGCCCTTGGCATCTTAGGTCCCAGGAGGCTTAATTATTCTGAGATAGTACCTGTGGTGGATTATGCAGCCCAGGTGCTTTCAGGGTTATTTAGCAAATAAAGAGAATCTATGTTAGGGCATTTACAAAGGAAATAAGTCCGAAACATAAAATATATATTGGGAGTTATTTTTATGGATGATTATGAAAAGAGAGCCGATACCGAAGGCCCAGCCGAGTCTCCAAACGATGGGGAGGCCCAAGAGGTACCAAAAGAAGACGCGTATTCAGATGATAGTTCCCACAATGAGGATTTCGAAGAGGCCCTCCCTGAGGCGAGCTGGGAAGACGTGGCTAATGAATATAAGGAAAAATACTTAAGGGCTTTGGCCGATAACCAGAACGCCACCAAGAGGTGGGAAAAGCAACTGTCAGACGCTTTTAGATATGGTTCCCAGGATGTCTTAAGGGTCTTTTTGACGGTCTTGGACAATTTATACCTAGCTTTAAGCTATGCCAACTCCAGTGACCCGTCGGTCAAAGGATTGGCCGAAGGAGTGGAACTTACTATTAAAGACTGTCTTACTAAATTGTCAGATTACGGATTTAAGGAGCTTACGGTAAAGACCGGAGACACTTTCGATCCAAAGTTCCAGGAAGCAGTGGGCCAGGAGCCTATAGAGGGTGTAAATACCGGGCTTGTGGCTAAGATGCTCTCACGAGGTTATCTCTTGCACGATAGGCTCTTAAGACCTATTAAGGTGACCTTGGTAAAAAATCCCGAACCTTCGGCATAAATATTGGACCTATTGGTCCAAATTAGCTTAAAGCTAGCAGTTCCAGAAAATCAAAGGGGCTTTGGAAAATAAAGACCAAAGCCAAAACATATATTGTAATTATTTGTTAGAGGAGGATACATAAGAATGGCAAATGTCATAGGAATCGATCTGGGGACCACCAACTCCTGCGTAGCGTTTATGGACGGCAGCGACCCCAAGGTTATTGCCAATACCGAGGGTAATCGCACGACCCCGTCAGTTGTAGCTTTCGCAGATTCAGGCGAGAGACTGGTGGGCCAGATAGCCAAAAGGCAGGCTGTGTCAAACCCCGAGGCCACCATCTATGCCGTAAAGCGGCTCATAGGGAGAAAGTTTGATTCTCCTGAGGTGCGCAAAGACATGGAAGTGGTGCCCTATAAGATCGTAAATGGTCCCAACGGCGATGCCGCTGTTGAGGCCAGGGGTAAGGTCTATAGTCCTGCTGAGATATCAGCCATGATACTCACCAAGATGAAGCAGACCGCAGAGAGCTTTTTGGGTCAAACGGTGACCGATGCGGTAATCACTGTGCCGGCCTATTTTAACGACTCACAGCGTCAGGCCACTAAAGACGCTGGACGTATTGCCGGACTTAATGTCTTGCGCATCGTAAATGAGCCCACTGCAGCTGCCTTGGCTTATGGGTTGGACAAGAAAAAAGAGCAGAAGATAGCAGTCTTTGACCTGGGCGGTGGCACCTTCGATATCTCCATTTTGGAGATTGCAGATGGGGTCTTCGAGGTCAAGAGCACCAATGGGGATACCTTTTTAGGCGGAGAGGATTTCGACAAGAAGGTCATAGATTGGATGGTAGACGAGTTCCGCAAGGAAAGCGGCATAGACTTAAAAGAGGACAAGATGGCCCTCCAGCGGCTCAAAGAAGCGGCTGAAAGGGCTAAGATGGAGCTTTCCACCAGTATGGAGACGGACGTTAACCTGCCCTTTATCACAGCGGATCACTCTGGGCCCAAACACCTTAACCTCAAGCTCACCCGTTCCAAGCTGGAGTACTTGGTGGAAGACCTAATAGCCAGAGTGGTAGGTCCCTGCCAGACCGCATTAAAAGATGCTGGGCTTTCCCCCACTGAGGTGAACCAGGTTATCCTGGTGGGCGGGATGACCCGTATGCCCAAGGTGGTGGAGCAGGTAAGGAAGATCTTTGGACAAGAGCCCTCCAAGGGCGTAAATCCCGATGAGGTTGTGGCAGTGGGAGCCGCCATCCAGGGAGGCGTCTTAAAAGGTGACGTGAAAGACGTACTTTTATTGGACGTTACCCCACTATCTTTGGGTATCGAGACCCAGGGCGAGGTGTTCTCCAGGCTTATTGATAAGAACACCACCATTCCCACCCGCCGCTCACAGATCTACAGCACGGCCACAGACAACCAGCCCTCGGTGGTGATAAATGTCCTCCAGGGCGAACGCGAGATGGCCGCTGGCAATAAGAGCCTGGGACGCTTTGAGCTAGTGGGTATACCCCCAGCTCCGAGGGGCGTTCCCCAGATAGAGGTGACCTTTGACATAGATGCCGACGGCATAGTCCATGTCACAGCCAAAGACTTGGGCACAGGCAAGAAGCAATCTATTGTTATCACCGCTTCTTCCGGACTATCTGAAGACGAGATCCAAAAGCTCATTAAAGATGCCGAGGTCCACGCGGAAGAAGACAAGGTGAGAAAACAGTTTGTGGAGTTAAAAAACAAGGCGGATCACCTTATCTACAACACCCAGAAGACATTATCGGATCTGGGGGACAAGGTGGAACCCGCCATCCGTATTGAAGTGGAGTCAGCTATTGCTGATTTGAAGTCTGTGTTAGACAACAATGACAAGGATGCCTTGGAGGTCAAGACCAAGGCCTTAACAGATCTTTCCCACAAGTTGGCTGAGCAGGTCTATGCCCATGCCAACCAGCGTAGTTCCCAAAATAGCGGTGACGGCCCTTCTTGGGACCAAGGTGGGGACTCGGGGAAGAGTCAGAGTCAGGATGACAATGAGCCCGTAGTGGACGTGGAGTTCGAAGAGGTGAAAGAAGACAAGTAAGGTTCTGCTGACGAGTGTTTTTCGGTGATGTTAATCTGTATTGATTGATAGAAAGTTTGATTGCTTGGTTGATTGATTGATTGGTTATCTTGCAAAAAACCTGCTAGTTAAACAAGGGGGCACTTCTTGGTGCCCCCTTGTTATTTGGGAAAGTACAAGCCCCAAGATTCACAACCTAGATTGACAACCTAGATTCACAAATTGCTTAAGTTTAAGTAACGATACCCCAAAAAGAGGGAAAGGGTATCTCGGCTCTTACAGCTAATAGTTAACTTAATTTTATTCTGGATTTTATTATTTTGTACTAACAAGAAAAAGCTAATTTCCCTCGCATCTTTTAAAAATTAAGGCAATTAGGCGTAGAGCAAAAAATCCTGGCGTCTTTTGGCAAAAGAGGAAAGCTCGTAGTTAAAGTCCTGGCTAATCTCCCTTGCGCTCTTGCCAGCTAGAAGCTCATCAGTTACCTTTTTTCTTCCAATTATTAAGTCTAAGGGCCTTCTAACGAATTCATATTCATAGGGTGGCTCTTTTAGCTTAAAGTCCTTAGGGTACCTTTTAATGATGGCCTCTAGGATGGAAAGTCCAGTTAGGAAGGGCTTAAAGCTTTTGTCTAAGGGGAAGATCTCTACCCCGTAGCAAACCTGGCTAGCCCATTTTTGAAAGCAGGGCTCAAAGCTAGCCTCACGAAAGGCTACGCCTTTGAGCTTTAAGGCAGATAGATCGCTGCACAATTTTTGGGCATCTAGATAGGGTGCCCCTATGAGATGGAAGGGTTTCGTGGTACCTCTTCCTTCTGAGACATTGGTGCCTTCAAAAAGAACTGCCCCTGGATAGATATGGGCTGTAGTGGGAGAGGGCATGTTGGGGGAGGGGAGGACCCAAGGAAGGGCAGTATCTTTGAAATACATGTCTCTCTGCCAGTTCCACATGGGAATCACAGTGAGGGGACAGGGCATAGCCAGGGCGCTATTAATAAATAGGGCGTATTCAGCTAAGGTAAAGCCGTGGCGCATGGGGACTTTGGATAGGCCCACAAAGGAGTACATATCCTCATCTAAAATGTTGCCTTCTAAGGCAACTCCTCCTATGGGGTTGGGTCTATCTAGGATGATGATTGGCAGAGATAATTCTCCGGCCTTTTTCATGAAGAGGGCCAGGGTTTGGGCAAAGGTGTAGACCCTGGTGCCCACGTCAGGTAGATCCACTAAGACTGCGTCCAAGCCCTCCAGCATACTGGTGGAAGGGGCCCTGGTTTCGGCATAGAGGCTATAGACCTGTCTTCCATCTTCCAGGGTGAAATTTTTCGATTCCACCATATTGTCCTGCTTTTCTCCCCAAAAGCCGTGTTGGGGGCTAAAGAGGCGCACTACGGCGCCTCTTATGACCCTATCTAAGTGTCTTAGGCAGTGGACCAGGTCCCTTTCCACTGAGGCTTGGTTACAGAGGAGCCCTAAAGCTTTATTGCTATAGTTTAGGGCATGTTGCTGTAGAAAGACCGTAAGTCCAGTTGTCGTTTTCATAGGAGCCTACTTTTGACAGTTGGGACAAAAGACCGTGGACCTGCCGGCTTCCTTAACCAAAGAAAAGGGCTTGTGGCAGATGGGGCAAAGGCCCTTTGCCTTTCCGTAAGCTCTGTGAAAATTCTGATAGTTGCCCTTGCCAAAGGGAGCCTCGTAGTTGTCCACTGTGGATCCCCTCTCTTCTATGGCTTTACTTAAAATGGACCTCATGTTTTCATAGATCGATTGGAATTCCTCTTTCTTTAAAGAACTGGCGGGCTTTATTGGATTTACCCCGGAGCTAAAGAGGATCTCGGTGGCATAGATATTCCCAAGTCCAGCTAGATTGTACTGGTCCATAAGTAAGCTCTTGATGCTTTTAGAGCTTCCTTTGAGCTTATCCATAAGTTCATCTAGGGTTATGGCCAGGGCATCAGTGCCTTGGCGGAAGGAGTTTAGGAGCTGTACGTAGTCCTCCCCCTGGCGGACATAGAGGCGACCAAACTTGCGGATATCTCGGTAGAGTAGGGCGCCGCCGCCGCTATTTTCATCAGTGCCCTTGGCATCTTTAAGAGCAAAGGCTAGGCGAACATGGCAAGGAGGGTCCATGCCTTGGGGAAAGTCGCCAAAGAGAAATTGTCCAGTCATGCGCAAGGATGTCAAAAGATAAGTCTCAGAGGCAAAGCAAAAGAGGATCATCTTTCCTTTGCGTTCTACCCCCAGTATAGGCTTATGGAGCAAAAGGGATAGATCTGAGTCTTTATTAATGACTGAGCTTGAAAAAACCTTGGCTTGGAAAATAGCTTGTCCTTTCAGCTTACTATCTAGATCTGTTGCTATTGTCTGGGCTTCAGGCAGTTCGGGCATAGAATTTTTCCAGAGAGCGAGAAAGTGTTTGGATTTCACCTTGAGGACGGACCGCAAAGCGCAAATAGCCATCCCGAAGTCCTATAAAGTTTGCGGCATTGCGCAAAAGGATCCCCTCTTGATAGAGGCTTTCTATGAGGTTTTGCACAGGGGAGGTAAAACGGGAGAGCACAAAGTTAGCATCTGATTCTATGAGGCTACAGGCGTACTGCGTAAGGACCTTTGTAAGCTTTTCTCTTAAGTCCTTGGTGATAAGGGGGGTGTCTTTTATGTATTGGTCCTGTTTGAGGCAGTAGAGACCGGCCTCCAAAGCCATGTAGTTGATGGGCCAGGGTTCGCTAATGGCAGATAGGCTACTTATCGTGTCCGGGTGGGCCACCAGAAATGCCAGGCGCAAGCCTGGTATAGCAAAGATCTTGGTAAGAGACCTTAGGACTATGAGCCTGGGGGTCTTAAGGCAGCTCATAATAAGAGACTTTCCGTAAGTAAAGTCTATAAAGGCCTCGTCTATTACCACCCAAGTGCCAGAGATGCGGCTGTGTTCCAAGAGGGCCTCCAGGCTCATTAAAGGTACTAGGCGGCCGGTGGGGTTGGCTGGATTGGCCAAAATTATGGCCGTGGGCTTTAGGGCAATAGCCTCCTCTACGAGCTCAGGATCTATTAAAAAGTCCTTTTCCTCTTTGGCAAGGACGTATTGGGGAGTGCATCCTGCTGCATTTAAAGATTCTTCGTACTCAGCAAAGGCCGGACCTAGGATAACTGAGTTATGGGGGGCTAAAAACCTGGAAAGCATCCGGATATGAGGCGTAGAGCCAGCTCCAGCCAGGATAGCCTGGGGGGGAAGGCTAAGCTTTGAGGAAATGGCCTCCACCAGGGATTCGGCTGCCACGTCCGGGTAGTGAACTGTTGCGGCAAAGGCTTTGAAAAGGTGATCCTTAAGTCCTTTGGGTTGACCCTGGGGATTAATATTGGCGGAGAAGTCCAGGATTTCCTGAAAGCTTATTCCTAAGTCTTTTGCGGCCTCAAAGATACGACCGCCGTGGGTGTGTTTGGGCAAAATATAGTCCTAGTTTAAGAGTTAGCATCAAGGTGGAGTTAAAGGTGCCCCATAAGGGGAAGTTATAATTTTACCACATTAGGGTGGGGAAAAAATAGGATTTTCAGCCCCCGCCTCCCCGCAGTCCCGCAGCGGAGAAAATTAGGAGCTCCAAGGGGAAGTGAGTTCAAATGGAGAGCGCTAAAATAGTTTATTAGTTCTACAAGCCTATCAATGTGATAAGTGCTACTATCCAATTAGACTTTTAATAATTGATCATTTAAAGTATTGGGGCCTAAGGTCAAGAAGTAAAAGGAAGATTACCTGTAAAGCTAAATAATAAAACCTTTATCATCACAGCCGATTTTTAAGTATACTAATAGAGGTAAAGCATTCCCTTTGTTAATTGAGGCTAAATAATCCCTTTTGTAATTGCGTCTAAGTCAATGCTACAGTTTAAAATAGTGATTTTTCAAGTTAGAAGAGTAAAAAATTTTTTTATCTAACTATTAGGCCATAGTACCTATGGTAAAACTGTATTGGTCTTAAATTTGCCTTTCGTGATAAGCTAAGAGATGCCTTTGTCAAAAAAAAGATAGCTATTAAAAGAGTGGAAATTTAAGGGACCATGTAGGCTCAATTGGATAGCAAATACTTAAGTAATAATTATTATTTACCTAGGATTTTAGCCTTTAGAAGCTTAAAAGGCAAATAATAGCACGAAAATATCAGAGAAGATTTTTAAGCTTCTATGGCAAAGTTGCAGACTTTCAAAAGTCCTAAAGCTATTACCCCGGCTGATAATTATTAGAATAATGAAACAGTTTTCTCTATATAGGATATCAAATTTTTTTAAACAAAAGGCTGCATTAATAAATGAATACATAATTTGAAAATTTTTTTGTGATTATATTAAAAAAGCTAATGCATTTTCAAATTTAATGGTGCATAAACTATACATGAAAACAAAATACTCTTATAAGATATTACCTACCATTTCTAAACATATGCGTCAGAAAGAAGCAAGATCTATCTAAAGGTAAGGATAAAAAAAGAACTAAGTGGAGTTTTATAGATAATACCCTAAGGACTAGTGAGGAAAGTCTAGATATTAATTTATCTACAATAATTATTTAGTTTGATGTACTACAAAATTTCTAGCATTTTCTTAGATGGTACTTGAAAGATGGAGTGTGTACGGTCATATACACAAAGCCTAATGTACAAAAAGATTTTGTAGTATTATAATAAGTAAAATTAATCGTCAAAAGTCATCTTTTTTAAAAGTTACACAAAATTCTGTTCGTTTGGCTATCACTAGAGCTACTTTGTAAACTTGGGCACCTGGTAATCTATAGGGTTTGGTATATTGTTTTTCTTCTATTTGCTTGATAGCAACAGTAGCAACATTTTCCATCTCTTCCATTTC
>JAITII010000078.1 GCA_031279515.1 Deltaproteobacteria bacterium | reverse complement strand
TTTTATTTTGTAAAAAATTATTTCTATCATAACTATTCTCAAGGGAAAAATATAAGTTTTATATATAGTTTTGTACAGGTTTTTCGTAAATATTTGTCCTTCTGAAGGTTTCAAATATTTGTTTTTTGGTTTATGATAAACTAATTTTCCCCAGAGGTGAATATTTTAGGTATTTAGCAATTTAGAAAATAGCGAGGCGCAAGTAATAACTATATTAAATGCCTTTAGCTTAAGATTGAATAAAATTAAGGCTCCCATTACGCCGACTGCCTTTCTTGATTTTCGGCAATCCACCCTGGCATTTTTTGCCAAAAAAGGATCCCCCTCCTCTTCAATGCAAATTCCCTCAGCACATAGAGCTTCTCTTATATGGAGCTTTGGGCTCCTAATCCTTTTTGGATTTGCCCTGGCTTTTCCTATAAGCTCATCAGCAGATTCTGTCTTTTCTAGCCAGGTGACAGACTCTCTTTTAAGTTCCAAGGTAAATGATAGAGACGAGGCAATCTTAGCTTTAGCCGCTGACTATGAGCCTATATCCACAATGACCCTAGAGGCCCTTTTGAGCGGGAATCTTTACGCCGATAAAGAAAGCCGGTCATTTTTTATAAGGGGCTCTGACTCTACTTTCGTCTCTTTGGATACGGGAGAGCTTATAACTTCCGAAATCGCCCAGGCCTCTGGCTTAAGCTTGAAAAAAGTAGGGACCAACAATAGGCAGCGGGAATCTTTGGTAGCTATTATCAATAGTAGATCCTTAAATAACCCGGATGTACAGGTGCGCCGCACAGCTTCCAGGTCCTTAATTCAAGGTAGCCCTTTGTCTCGTGAGTTTATAGAAGGGCTAATGGCTGAGGAAACTGACAGTAAGGTTAAGGTGAACTATGAAAAAGCCCTAGCCGTCATGACCCTCCAAGACGATACATCATCTAAAGAGGAGGTCTTGGCCGCCTTAGATACTTTAAATAGGCACCTGGCTCCCGAAGCCCAGGAGATATTGCGCTTAAAGAGCCGCTCATCCGATCCGCAAATAGCAGCAGCTGCCAATAATGCACTAAGGAGGATGGAAGCCTCCATCCAGCATTTGGCCCTCTTTGAGACTATCTTTTTTGGTCTTTCCTTGGGCTCGGTCTTGGTCCTCATAGGTATTGGACTGGCTATTACCTTTGGGGTGATGGGGGTAATCAACATGGCCCACGGTGAGATGGTCATGCTGGGGGCCTATACTGTGTGGTTCTTGCAGGAGCTAATGCCCGGGCGTCCTGGACTGGCTTTAATCCTATCAGTCCCAGCTGCCTTTTTGGTATCAGGGCTAGTGGGCGGCATCATAGAAAGGGGGGTAATTAGGTTTCTCTACAATAGGCCTTTGGAGACTTTACTTGCGACATTTGGCATAAGTCTAATATTGCAGCAGGCCGTTCGCACCTTTATCTCCACCAACAATAGGCCAGTTGTGACCCCGGGGTTTATGAGCGGGCAGTGGTACTGGTCCGACTATTTCTCAGTTACCTACGGGCGCTTTTATATAATCTTATTTTGCCTGGCTGTGTTTTTCATGATCTATTTTATCATGCAAAAGACCCGCTTAGGCCTTGAGGTCAGGGCAGTCACCCAAAATAGACCCATTGCCAGGGCAATGGGAATAAATAGCTCCTGGGTGGATACCTTGACCTTTGTCCTAGGTTCCGGGGTGGCGGGTATGGCCGGAGTGGCACTATCCCAGCTTACCAACGTGGGGCCTAATTTAGGTCAGAGCTATATAGTAGATAGCTTCATGGTGGTGGTCTTTGGCGGAGTTGGAAACCTCTGGGGCACGCTTACAGGCGGCCTAATAATTGGCATGGCCAACAAGTTCTTGGAGCCATTAAACGGTGCCATCTTGGCCAAAATTATCATCATGGTGGGGGTAATCCTGTTTATCCAGCTCCATCCTTCTGGACTTTTTCCGCAAAAGGGGAGGGCAGCAGTTCGTTGATGAAAATGGTAGACAGATCCACCAGGATATTTCTCATAATCACCGTTACCTTCACTGTGCTGGTGGCCTCACTGAGCTTTTTGCCGCAAGAGAGCTTTTTCTCCGTAGGCCAGCTGACTGTGGCGGTTTTAGGTAAATACCTGTGCTTGGCAACCCTCGCCATATCTATAGACCTGGTGTGGGGTTACATGGGGATCCTGACCTTGGGGCACGGGGCCTTTTTTGCCTTAGGTGGTTATGCCTTTGGCATGTACCTTATGCGGCAGATAGGGGACAGGGGCGTCTACGTCTCTGAGCTCCCTGATTTTATGGTCTTTATTGGCTGGGAAAAGTTCCCCTGGTACTGGCAGGGGACTGAATTTTTTTTATACGCCCTGGTCCTAGTCTTTCTAGCTCCAGGGCTCCTGGCATTTCTCTTCGGTTGGACGGCTTTCCGGTCCAGGGTCTCCGGGGTGTACTTTTCCATCATCAGCCAGGCCATGACCTATGCCCTGATGTTGGCATTTTTCTTAAATGCCTTAGGCTTTGGGGGCAACAATGGCTTTACGGACTTTAAAAGTATCTTAGGTTTTGACATCAAGACAAGGGGCATGGCTGCTACCTTATTTTGCCTCTCCTCGGCAGCCATGATGGGGACCTATCTTCTGTGCCGCTATATAGCTTCTTCCAGGTTGGGCTTAGTCCTCATGGCTGTGCGGGACAATGAAGATAGGGTGCGCTTTATAGGCTACAGGGTGGAAAGGGTAAAGCTCTTTATCTTCACCCTGTCTGCTATGTTGGCAGGTTTAGCTGGGGCCCTCTACGTGCCCCAGACCGGGATAATAAACCCCAATTCCTTTGCGCCTTTGTTTTCTATAGAGATGGTCATCTGCGTGGCCTTAGGAGGCAGGGGAAGGTTGTACGGAGCTGTCATTGGGGCAGTACTTGTAAATTACCTAAAGACTAGCTTGACCAATCTCTTTCCCAATGCCTGGCTCTTTGTCTTTGGACTTCTCTTTGTGGTAGTCACCGTCTTTCTGCCGGACGGGGTAGCTGGGCTTTTTGGGCAGATAAAGAACTTCGTGAAAGGACGGCTCCATGAGAGAACCCAAGATAGCCCTCTGGGGCGCTAGTAGCAAGGATGCCGGCGGCCCCAATGGGGAGCCGGCACCTTTAAAGCTTCCTTGGATCCCCAAGGTCCAACGTAAGAAGCTCTATATCCTTCTGCTGGAGGATATATCCGTCTCCTTTGACGGCTTTAAGGCCTTAGATGGTCTTAACCTCTACTTAACTGAAGGGGAGCTGCGCTGTGTCATAGGGCCCAATGGGGCAGGGAAGACCACCATGATGGATATCATTACCGGTCATACCCGTCCCACCCAGGGGGAGGCTTGGTTCCAGGAGACCATCAATCTATTGGAAAAGGACGAGGTCTTCATAGCCCAGGCTGGGATCTGCCGCAAGTTCCAGAAGCCCTCGGTCTTTGAATCCTTAACTACCTGGGAGAACCTGGAACTGGCTTTAAAGGCGCAAAAGACTGTCTGGAGCACTTTAAAAGCCAAGCTAAAGGCCCCAGAGAAAGACTTTCTTAAGAGCATCTTAGAGCTCATTCGCCTTGAACCAGTAGAGAACAAGGTGGCAGGGGCACTATCCCATGGTCAAAAGCAGTGGTTGGAAATAGGGATGCTCCTATCTCAGAAACCCAAAGTGCTTTTATTGGACGAGCCAGTAGCCGGCATGACGGCCCAGGAGATAGAGCGCACAGTGGAGCTTTTAATGAGCTTGGAAGGGGAGCACACCATAGTCTTGGTGGAGCATGACATGGAATTTGTGCGGCAGGTGGCTAGAAAGGTCACTGTCTTGCATCAAGGCAGGGTCCTAGCTGAGGGGACCATGGATTCTGTGAGCTCCAATCCTCAGGTGGTGGAAGCCTATTTAGGGGGCGTCAGCATATGCTAAGGGCCCAGGGGATAAATCAATATTACGGCCAGAGCAATATCTTAAGGGGCCTTTCTTTGGAGGTTCCCAAAGGAAGGTGTACCTGTCTTATGGGCCGCAACGGGGTGGGGAAGACCACCTTCCTTTCCTGCGTCATGGGCCTTTTGCCAGTAAAGACAGGGAAGATCTTCTACAAAGACATAGATATAACCAATCTGGCGCCGGAAAAAAGGACCCGCATGGGCATAGGTTACGTGCCCCAGGGCCGTCAGATCTTCCCTCTTTTAACCGTGGAAGAGAACTTGAAGATAGGCCTTCCCGCCAGGCGGGTAGGCAAGAAACTAATACCTACTTCCATCTATGGTTTCTTTCCAGTTTTAAAGGACATGCTAAAGCGCAGGGGCGGGGATCTCTCAGGGGGGCAGCAGCAACAGCTGGCCATTGCTAGGGCCCTTGTTATAGAGCCGGAACTTTTGATCCTAGATGAGCCCACAGAGGGCATCCAGCCCAATATAGTGAAAGACATCATCTTGGCTGTTAAAAGCTTTATTTTAGATTTGGGGGTAACGGTCCTCCAGGTGGAGCAAAAGGTGCCCGTGGCCAAAGAGGTGGGAGATGATTATGCCATCATGGAACGCGGGCATATAGTTGCAAAAGGTTTCATGGCGGATTTGGATTCGTCCACCATCATGAATTTTTTAAGTGTCTAGAAATTTATTTTATTTGAAGGAGAAGCAAATTTTCACTCTAACGGAACATTGCAGGAAGGCGACAGTAGCTTCATTTTTCAGCTGTGCTCGCCACAAGGTTAAAGGAGAGCTAGGGGAAATGAAAAAAGATAGCTCTTGGAAGGGGAGCTTATCTCTTGACTTTGGGGTAAGAAACTCAAAGACAGTTCTTACCAGATTCAGAAAGGAAGGCCCCTTGGCCGTGCAGAGGCTTTTTTATCCTGAAAAAGTAGAAGACCAGATGGTAACCCCTGCCCATGGCTACATACTCCACCCCCCCGGGGGCCTTGTGAGCGGCGACGAACTTTTTATAGAGATAGAGCTTCAAGAGAGATCCCATGCCCTTATAACAACCCCAGCCGCCACCAAGGTCTACAGGGCAAAAGAGAGTGGGATCCAAAGGCAGAGGACATCTTTAAAGCTCTCAAAAGGGGCAGCATTGGAGTATTTACCCCAGGAAACAATAGTTTTTTCCGGGGCCAGGGCCGAGTTTGATACCACCATAGAGTTGGAAGAAAGTAAATTGGTCTACTGTAGCCTTGTCTGTCTGGGAAGGCCTGAGGCCGGGGAGACTTTTGCTCTGGGAAGCTATAAGGAAACACTATGCCTTTCGGCAGGAGGTCAGCTTTTATTAAAGGAGCATTTTTCTCTAGTTGGAGAAGATGAAGAAATGCCTGCGGCAGCAGCTTTAAATAGTCCCTTGGTTTTAGGAGGCTATCCTGTGAGCTCGCTTTTTATAGCTACTGGCTTTACCGGCAACTGCGAGACCCTAAAGAAAGTCTTGTTAGAGATAAAAGCCATAGACAAGCCGCAGCTTCCCCACTATAGGGGTGCAAGCCTCTTGGGGTCGATTCTTGTAGCCCGTTCGGTGGGGCCCAGCACCATGGCTGCCAATTATTATAACAGGGTCATCTGGAAGCTTATAAGGCCGCACCTATTCCAAAGGGAGGCGGTAAGCCCTAGGATTTGGAGGACCTAGACGAAACTGCGTGCGATTTTATTCACCCTAGAGGCTTTTTAAGCTTGCACTATTTAACATACACATTATTTTTTTGGAGGTAACTTATGGATTTAACGCCTAGAGAAAAGGATAAACTTTTACTTTTCACAGCCGGACTATTAGCAGAAAGACGCAAAGACAAGGGCCTAAAACTTAATTTCCCAGAGTCTGTAGCTTATATAAGCCTCTTTATCTTAGATGGGGCAAGAGAAGGTAAGACAGTTGCCCAGCTTATGGGCGAGGCGAAAGAGGTCTTAAAAAAGGAAGAGGTTATGGAAGGTGTTCCAGAACTGGTCTATGAAGTTCAAGTGGAAGCTACCTTTCCAGACGGCACTAAACTTGTGACCGTACACGATCCTATAAATTAAAGGTGAGACTATGATACCAGGAGAATATATTTTAAAAACTGATGATATAGAGATAAATAGCGGTAAAAGCTTAACTAAAGTTACCGTTTCTAATACTTCAGATAGACCCGTGCAGGTGGGAAGCCACTACCATTTTTATGAGGTTAATCCTGCCTTGATCTTTGATAGACAATCCGCCAGGGGTAAAAGATTAGCAATTATTGCCGGAACTTCGGTGCGCTTTGAACCTGGTCAAAAACGCGAGGTAGAACTTATAGAATTCGGCGGCTTGCGCCGTGCAGTTGGTTTCCGTGGCGAGGTCATGGGCAACTTGGATAAGGAGTGTACAAAATGAAAGTTAAAAGAGAAGACTACGCTCAGATTTTTGGGCCCACCACCGGAGACAAGGTACGCTTGGCTGATACAGAGCTCTTTTTAGAGATAGAAAAAGATTTGACCATATACGGCGAAGAAGTTAGTTTCGGAGGCGGCAAGGTCATTAGAGACGGCATGGGCCAGGGCCAAGATGTCAGAAGTAAGTCAGTGGATACTGTCATCACAAATGCCATAGTCTTTGACTCATTTGGGATCTATAAAGCTGATATCGGTATCAAGGACGGTCTTATCTGGGGTATAGGTAAAGCCGGAAACCCTGACATCCAGGATAATGTGGACATTAGTATAGGACCAGGTACCGAGATCATAGCAGGCGAGGGTACCATCGTGACCCCTGGGGGCATTGACACACATATCCATTTCATCTCTCCCCAGCAATGTTGGGAGGCCCTATGCTCTGGAATAACTACCATGATAGGAGGGGGAACTGGGCCGGCTACCGGTACCAATGCCACTACCTGTACTCCAGGGGCCTGGCATTTAGCCAAGATGATAATGTCCACCTCTAACCTGGCAATGAACTTTGGATTTTTAGGTAAAGGAAACACTTCTTCTCCCTATAGCATTGCCGAGCAAATAGAAGCCGGAGCCATGGGCTTAAAGCTCCACGAAGACTGGGGGAGCACACCAGCTGCAATTGATAATTGTCTTAAGGTGGCTGGCGAATACGGCGTGCAGGTGGCAATTCATACCGACACCTTAAATGAAGCCGGATTTGTGGAAGATACTATTAGCGCCTTTAAAGGCCGCACCATTCACACCTACCACACGGAAGGGGCAGGAGGCGGTCATGCCCCTGACATCATTAAAGTAGCAGCCCTACCCAATGTGCTGCCATCCTCCACCAATCCCACCAGACCTTTTACTATAAACACCTTAGATGAGCACTTGGATATGCTCATGGTCTGTCACCATCTAAATCCGTCCCTCCCTGAGGACGTGGCCTTTGCGGACTCACGTATTCGCAAGGAGACAATAGCAGCCGAAGATATCCTCCAGGACCTGGGGGTAATATCCATGATGTCTTCCGATTCCCAGGCTATGGGAAGGGTGGGGGAAGTCATTCTGCGCTCCTGGCAAACAGCCCACAAGATGAAGGTCCAAAGGGGCCCCTTAGCTTCTGATGGAGCGGCTGACAACTATAGGTTAAAGCGCTATCTAGCCAAGTACACCATTAACCCGGCCATAACCCATGGCATAGACTCCTATGTGGGAAGCCTGGCAAAGGGGAAATTGGCTGACCTGGTCCTGTGGAAACCTGCCTATTTTGGAATAAAACCCCACCTAGTCTTAAAGGGAGGAAGCATTGCCGCTGCCCCCATGGGCGACATTAATGCTTCCATTCCCACCCCGCAACCCTCTTACATGCGGCCAATGTTTGGCTCATACGGCAGCTTAGGGGCAAATAGCAGCATCACTTTCGTGTCAGAGGCTTCCTTAGACGCAGATCTAGACGCTAAGCTCCAAAAGTATGGAGTTTTAAGAAGACTTAAAGCAACAGCTAATACCAGGAGCTTAGGGAAAAAGGACATGGTCTTAAATGATTCAGTCCCAAATATAGAGGTGGATCCCCAAACCTATGAAGTAAGAGTTGATGGCAAGCTCGCCACCTGCGAGCCGGCTTCCGTTTTACCCATGGCCCAGAGGTATTTTTTATTTTGATGCAAAGTCCAATCGTCTTAAGCAAAATAAGCGTCCCTAGCCTTTTGCCCGATACTGTTCCCTTATTGGTCCTAGACCATGAGGAAAGGAGGTCAACACGGGGCCGGGTCACCTTATCCGATGGAAGGGAGGCGGTATTGCGCCTTTCCAGGGGAACGGTCCTTTCTGCCGGCGATTATCTATCCAGCCCCGAGGGAGTTCTTGTGCGGGTGGAAGATGCCTTGGAAGACCTTATGGAAATAGCCTCTAAAGATTCGTGCCAGCTGGCCGAACTTGCCTGGCATCTAGGAAACCGCCATGCTCCAGTAATGATAGAGGGGCATAAGCTCTATTTTCTCCCGGATCCGGCTCTCATTGCCCTAGTTAGAAGCCTTGAGTTTTCTGTCATGAGGCTAAAGGCACCCTTTCATCCACTGACCCTTTCCAATTGTCATGCCCATACCCATGGGCATGACAATTTCCAGACCCCAGAGCTTGGGAGCGAAAAGAGAGGAAAACTTGGAACGAGCAATGTTTAGCCCCGAGACCGAGCCCAATAGCTTGTGCGCCCTCTTGTACTTAGCTAGCCCAGCTAGGCCCACTGGTGCCTTTTCCTGGTCAGGGGGACTGGCAGCTTTAATAGATGAGGGCTTAGTGGATGGCGAAAATATTGGGAGCTTTTTAAAGGACCTGGCATATCTTGCCCTGTGTAAGACGGAACTGCCGCTTTTAGCTAGGGCCTTTGCCGCTGCCCTGGGAAAGGATAGAGATGGTCTTTTCTACATAAATTCTCTTTCAATGGCGCTTAAAGAGACAAGTGAAAAAAGGCTGGAGGAAAAGGAATTGGGAGGGGCCGTTATCAGGCTTTTAAAAGCCCAAGACCTGTACCCCGCCTGGCTTGGCGAGGATCTACCTCAGTTGGGCTATATCTGTGCCCAGGGGATATTCGCTGCGGCTATGGGATTAAAGCTACATAATAGCCGGGATCTACTTTTAGCCCACCTCTTTTCTTACTTGGAAAACCTCGTAACAGTTGGCACCAAGACCTTGCCCTTAGGGCAAAATGCTGCCCAAAAGGTGCTCTTAGAGCTCATTTCTGAATTAGACAGGGTAGTAGATGAGGCCCAAGAGCTTACAACTTATGAGGATATTGGTTTTAGTACCCCACTTTTGTCCGTACTTTCTTCCTGGCACGAGGACAGCCCCATGCGGATGTATAGGAGCTAGAAATGACAGAAACAGTAAAAGACGCCTTAAGAGTGGGGGTAGGAGGTCCAGTTGGCTCTGGAAAGACCCACCTTATCTACAAGCTGGCCTTACTTATGAGGGATATTTATGACATGGCCATAATTACAAATGACATCTACACTAGGGAAGATGCGCTTTTTCTTTTGAATAAAGAGGCTTTACCTGAAGATAGGATCCTAGGTGTAGAAACCGGGGGCTGTCCCCACACAGCAATAAGGGAGGACGCCTCCATGAACTTGGGTGCCATAGAGGAGATGCACCGCCGCCATAAAGATTTGGAGATTATCTTTATAGAAAGCGGCGGTGACAACCTTTCTGCCACCTTCAGCCCGGAATTGGCCGATCTTTTCATCTACGTCATAGACGTAGCCGGTGGCGATAAGATCCCGAGAAAAGGCGGACCGGCAGTGACTCGCTCACATCTTTTGGTGATAAACAAAAGGGATCTTGCCCCTGCGGTAGGGGCAGACCTTGCAATAATGGCCAGAGACGCCGCGAAAATGCGTCAGGACAGGCCCTTTGTCTTTACGAACCTCTTAACTGGAGAAGGAGCAGAGTTCGTAATGTCGTTCATCATCAAAGAGGGGGGACTTCCTGTCAAAAGCAGTGTCTAAAGGCGGAAGCCTAATTATAGCCTTTAAATAGGTCAAAAGTTCTGGTAGGGCCGCGGGGCCCATAGTTTGATTTTCTAACTTTTATCAGTACGGAGGTTTAAAAAAGATGGATTCGGGTGATAACAGTTTTGTGTTAGTCTCAGCGGCGTTAGTTTTTATCATGACGCCAGGTCTGGGATTCTTTTACGGCGGTCTAGGGCGCCGTAAGAATGTTGTAAACAACCTCATGGCGAGCTTCTTTATTTTGGGAACGGGCATGTTGATGTGGCTGCTTTTCGGCTATTCTCTTGCTTTTTCCGGCAATACTTTGGGGATTATAGGCACTTTTCAGGATGCCTTTTTGACAAAGATGACCTTAGAAACAGTCTCCCCCTATGCCGGCAACTTAAGTGCTTTGACTTTTGTTGGTTTCCAAATGATGTTTGCCTTGATAACCCCGGCGATCATCACCGGAGCTGTGTCCGGGCGCATGAGATTCTCGGCTCTGTTTCTCTTCATCATTTTCTGGTCCATAATCGTCTATTACCCCTTGGCACACATGGTTTGGGGCAGTGGCGGAATCTTGGGCGCCGATGGCCTTGGGTCCGTTGACTTTGCCGGCGGGAACGTGGTTCACATTAGCTCCGGCGTTACTGGGCTTGTCTTGTGTCTCATGTTAGGAAGGCGTCGCGGTTATGATAACACCTCTTATCGCATTCACAACATCCCCTTTGTTGCCTTGGGTGCGGCCCTTCTGTGGTTTGGCTGGTATGGATTCAATGCCGGTAGCGCCCTGGGTGCAAACGGTCAAGCTGCTCATGCCTTTATGACCACATCAGTTGCCACTGCAGGCGGGCTTATCACCTGGCTCTTGGTGGATGTTTTAAGGAAGCGGAAACCATCTCTCATAAGCGCTTGCACCGGTATTGTAGCAGGCCTCGTTGCCATTACCCCGGCGGCAGGCTTCGTGCCAGTTTGGGCGGCCTTTATTATCGGTATTACTGCTGGTCCGGTTTGCTATTTCGCCATCATGGTGGTCAAGAAATCCTTAAAATTCGACGATGCTTTGGACGCTTTCGGGTGCCATGGAATTGGAGGTATTTGGGGTGGTATAATGACTGGTATCTTCGCCAACCCAGCAATTGGTTCGGCAGCTACCCCAGGTCTGTACTTAGGTGAGTTTCGTCAGTTCGGCGCTCAGTTCGTCGCCATCGGGGTGTCAATACTTTTAGCAGCCGTTGGTACGCTCATTTGCGCCGGTCTTGTCCGTATATTTACGCCTTTGCGTGTCGAAACTCGCGATGAGCTTGTTGGACTTGATATTTCTCAACACGGTGAAAACGCTTATCCGTCCTTTACCGGTTTGGACTAAGAGGAGGCATTGTCATATATGATTAAGATTGAAGCCATTGTCCGCGAGGAAAAGCTTGAGGATGTGAAGTCGGCTTTAAACGCCATCGAGGTCAACGGCATCACCGTGTTTCAGGTGATGGGCTGTGGAACCCAAAAGGGGTACACCGAGATGATCCGTGGCACCAACGTCGACGTGTCGCTTCTCCCCAAGGTGAAGTTCGAGATCGTAGTCTCCTCGGAAGAGTGGGAACAGAAGGTCATCAAAGCCATCCAGGAAGCTGCCTTCACAGGAAAGATAGGTGACGGCAAGATTTTCAGCTACGATCTCCGGAGCGCCATGCGCATCAGGACCTGCGAGACCGGCTACGACGCCCTAAATTAGGGTAGCCGCAAGTCTTCTATTATTTTTATATCTAACCTATTACCCGCGGAGTTTACAAAAAGATGTAGCTCCGCGGTTTTTTTTGCTCGGAATATGAACACTTTCACAAATGGCCAAAACCATTAAGATTAAGTGCACCATAATTGTGATGATGACACATGAAAGTTCTATATAAAGAAAGTACCTCTAGCCAAGACTTAGCAAAGGACCATTGTTTAGAAGCTAGGGCATAGAAAGGGTGCTAAAATTACTAAAAGAGGTAGTTGATAAAACGTCTCAAAGATATGTAGGTGACCATAAGTGCCGCTCCCAGGGAGATGGCAAAAAGAACAAGGCAGAATTTAACTGTTACGTTGGTAGCTGTTTTGGTTTTGGTGATGATAAAAAAGACGATTCCTATGTGCATGGGTATAATCAGCGTTAAGCCTATTAAGGTATAACGGACAAGTCTATACCAGGGTCTATAGTTCCACAGAAACATAAATACAGTTAATGATACGCAGACCACGATGGTCGTCCAAAGATAGGGATTCTTGAAGTACATCCCTTGAGAGGTGGTAACTATCCCACCTGTAGACCGAGCATTCATATAATCGTTCAGGGACTGGGTATAGGGACACTGCTGGAAGAGCGGCGACCACGGATTTTGTGTGGAAGAGCTCTGGGGTGGCGGGTATTTTTTTTGGAGCGATATTCGCTGCTTCGAGTTATTAGGAGTAAAACTATTGTCTGTCATCTTAAGTCTCCACAATCGTTATGATTCTTAAAAGAGCAAAAATAGGGAAAATTTTAAAAATACTTTGATTGCTTTGTATTTGCTTAAAATGTTTAGGCGAGATTAATGGTTTGAACAAAATGTACGTAACTTTCAAAAAGTGGGAGCAGAATGTCATCGAAATCATCCAGGAAGCCGCTGTCACCGGAAAGATAGGTGACGGCAAGATTTTTAGGCTACGATCTCCGGAGCGCCATGCGTTTCGGGACCTGCGAGACCGGCTACTATGCCTTAAATTATGGTGGCTGCAAGTCTTCTATTATTTTTAAATCTAACCTATTACCCGCAGATTTTACAAAAAGATGTAGCTAAGAGTTTTTTTCTCAGAATACTAACGCTTTCACAAACGGTCAAAACCATTAAGATTGAGTGCACCATAATAATGATGATGAAACATAAAAGGTCCATGTAAAGAAAGTACACTAGACCATGACTTAGCAAAGCGCCATTGTTTAG
>JAITII010000012.1 GCA_031279515.1 Deltaproteobacteria bacterium | reverse complement strand
TACCAGTCGTTACTCCTTTTCAGCTTTAGTTTGTCTTATCGCTAAAAATGATGATTCTGATTCTGCCTGTGTTAGAACCAAGAATCTAAATAGTAATATTACTGCTTACGGTGTAAACCCCACTAAGTGATAAATTACTACGAAATTTACCTACCCCTTACTTAGCTTTCAAAAGCTAATGCCTTTAGTCCTCAAAGCTCTGCTTTAATAGGTAATCCACAGGCTGTATGTTTAGCGTTGATGGATGGACGGAGCTTATGATGTTTCTTTTGAATTTGCCCGTGGAGGTGTCAATTTCAGAAAGCTCCACTAACTCCCCTGCCCTAAAGCCACCAGAGCCGTCATCATGGAGGAGCCTAGCCTGGGGCAAGGCCTGGGAGGTGGAAGGTGTATAGCGGGCCATGGCTACCTCATGGGTGTCTAAGATAAGAACAGAACCTGGGGGCCAGGGACCCAACATGCTCACAAAAAGCTTCAGTACCACCGGGTCCAACTGAGTGCCTGAGCTTTCCATAAGCTTTATTAGTGCCTCGTGGGGTGAATAGGGCTCAGGTCTCCAGGGCCTAAAAGAGGTTAGGGCATCGTATTGGTCGGCTACGCTAACTAGTCTTCCAAAAAGAGAAATGGGTTCCTGCTCATTCATAAGCTTAGGGTACCCAGAGTGATCCATGCCCATGTGGTGCTCACCAACTGGCCCTAAGATAAGCCGCTTTAAGCCGAAGCTGGCATTTAAAGAGATAACATTAAAAACCCCAGCTAAGGAATGGCTTTGCATCTTATCTAAGCTGTCGCCGGTTAGCCTTTCAGGCTTTGCGAAATGATCGTCTAAGCCCACCTTTCCCAGGTCATGAAAAAGGCCGCAGATGCCTAATTGCTCTAAAAGGCCCCTACTCATACCCAAGCGATGGCCCATACCCAGGACCAGGATAGCAACATTTACTGAATGGGTGTAGAGCTGATCGCCAATATCCCTAATTGAAGAAAGGGCTAAAAAGATAGCCTCGTCATCAAATAACAGGTCAATTAGCTCTTGGATAGCCCTTTTTGCCTTCTGGATGCCTGCTGTCTTCCCGTGGGTTATCCTAGTTATGATTGTCCGCATAGCGGTAAGGGCCTGAGAGTAGGTCTGACGAGCTATAAAAGAGAGGTTTTTAGAGGGTGCTCCGCGTATTATAGAGGTCCTACCTATGGCACCAGTTTCCTCCAGTTCGGCTCTTTCTGCTGATAGGCCCATATCCTCATCTACGGAAAAGCTTACCCAGGGAAAGGCTTCTTTGACCTCTTCTTTTAACCAAGTGGAGGGGTCTTCTTGTCGGACTGCCCGATTAAAGATGTCCATGAAGGCTACTATATCCTTGTCCTCCAATTTTTCCCATTGGAGGAATTTTATGCCTGCGAGATTGCGCTGCTGGAAGTATTCCATCATCTTAGCCGAGGTGGCCCACATGCTGGGCGTGTAGACAATCCTCGTGTCATTTAAATAGAAGCGGCCTCTGTAGAGGGCAAAGGCAGCTACAGAATTTTCTTCCCACATTTTCATAAGGACTTGGCGAAAAGCTACAACCGAGTCAGAAAAGAGCTTATTGTTAGCCTGATGGATCTTCACTACCTGGAGGAGCCGAAACATATTGTGAAGTAACTTTTCGCCTTCTGATGCTTCCTTTTTTTGGGGCGCCCTACTATCAGGCGCTTCATCCATTAAGGGACTCACAAAGTCCTCCTCTAGGTTGTGAAAATTAACAGCTTAAAAAGCCTTTAGCTTTATGCCAAAACCTTACAAGGGATTAAAAATGTTTAACTGTAGATCCTTTTATTTTTCTAACAACATCTTCTTTATCTAACTATAAACCACCTTTCTTTTTTAAACTAGCCTCATAGCTAGGTTTTAATTAGCCCCTGACAAAATAGCCATAAGTTTAATTATACTTGCCTTAATGAGCTGGACTTAATGCCCCACTTTTGGTTTTCCTTTGTCTTGAGCGGTATATTTCTGCCTCCTCTTTGGCCTCTGCGCAGGCTTTTCGCAAACTGCGGAAAAAACTTGTGGAGGCAGACTTTAAGATATCCTGTGCTCCCAAATTAGGGGGCATGAGGTAGAGTGCCAGGGCACCTCCTATCCTGTGGATTTGGGTATCGGCGCTGGATACTCCGAAAAAAGAGAGGATGTCCTTTTTTAAAAGGACACTGGAAGCAAATTCTACTGCCGCCCCTGTGGCTGCCACTAAGCCTAGGGTCCTGTAGCACAGTAAAAGAAGCTCCGGTGATCGGGGTATGGAAAGCTCCATAGTATTATGCAGAAAATTAATTATTATCTTTTCCACCACAGAACTGCGGGTCTGACCTAAAAGGAAGTAGATCTGCCGAGCTAAACTCGGCTCAGGCTCTGCAAGCAAATGGCTCATGCCACTTATAAAGCTGGTATTTTGGTCCAAAAGGAGCCTTACTGCGATTTCCCGCACTTGCCTACTTACATGTTTGGCCCCTCCAGAAAGAAATGGTACCACTGTAGTGATGTTCTTCTCATTAAAGTTATTAAAAAGGGTTACCAAATCTTTGGGGGAAAGCACCTCATTGGCATGGAGGGATAATTCCAGGCCCCCCTGCTGGGCCCTGTCCGCTATGGCATTTAAGAGCTCACTTTTAACCCTTTCTTCTTTAACCCCCTTAGCTACGTCCACCAGTACCTTTCCTGCATTGGCTGGCATGAACTTTAAGAACTTTTTAAGGGCTAAAAGCTCATCAGCTTTTATCTCCACATTAGGTTCTATATGGTTAAAGCCCTCTAAGACAGAAACATCGGATATGACCCTTATAAACTCATGCTTAAGGCCATCTAAGGCCGCTCCCCCAGACTGAATAGTCACTGCAAATTTTTTCAAAAGGGTTAAAATCCCTTGGAAATTTGCTTTTGCCAGGGCAAACCGCACTATTTCAGCCAAAAATTGCATGACAGTATATATACCCTGGCTTTGGTTATGCTCAAAAAGTAGAGCTAAGGTAAGGTCTACCGCCACACCTGTTGGCCCCTTTACAAACTCTGCGGCCATGAGCCTTTCCATCTCTAGCTTTTCCCTAGGATTTATTGCCCAGGGCTGGTATTGATAGTGCCCCTCTAGAGTGTCGCTTTCATCTTCGTCATCAGAGGAACCATCCTCATTAGCGCCGGAAAGCCCTGTTTTGGGAGGCGACAATTGGCCGTCCTGGCGGAAAAGACCGCTATCTTCGGCCTTTTCAGACCCAGACTTATGCAGCCAATTCATGAGGGCCCCTATGACATTGCCTCCCCCGTGGAAGCCTTCCTTGCCCTTAGGCAAGGGCACTATGGTCCTTTCCATTTTCATGGCCCGGGCGCTGGCCTCTGTATTGGCAAACCCTACCTTTAGGGAGGCTATCTCGGTCACCGGGTCAATTTCCCAGAATTCATTGGCAGTCTTGTATTTGATGAATTGGAAGTCAGAACTCCACATGGAGGTCACCAAATCGTCCTCATCCTCTTCCTTTAGGCTCCTGAAACGATTCAAGTGCTCCATTAATACTAAGAACTCTTGTGGGGAGAGACCCTCTAAAAACTCTATCCACTGGACCCCATCTCGGAAAAAGGGGAAGACCACAGCCGATTCTCCGGGTTTTTCCTGGAGGACCTGAACCCCCTGAAAGAGAAAGCTGTCCATATCCACAAAGAGCCTTAAGCTCTCATTCTCATCCAAAAATGCCGTGAACCACTCATAGGCCTTTTCTACGGAAAACTGCCTTATTTTGTTGTTGGAAGGGTAGAGCCCGCAGTTTTTCACTGCCACCACAAAAAGCTGGAGCCCAGCGCGCACCTCTGCCGGCAAGTCCTTTTTCGGGTCGTAATCAATAGAACCTAAGGGAGCAGGTGATTTTGGAGCGCTGAGATTTATTGCTCTCGCCTCTGCCATTACATATCCTTAAACTAGGAAGGTATTTTAGCGCCAAAAGGGTACAGATTTTGGATTTTACTCACTTGCTAAAAGGAAGAAAAAAACGCTTGCCCACAAATAAACGCCAAATACTGACAATTTAAAGCAATAATTTTATATATTCTATATAATTATTCATATAGAATAAAAAGATATGTTATAATATTTAACTAAAACACATCTTCATATAAACTAAAAGTAATACAGCAAAACTTTTTATATTTTATCCGGAAAAGAAAAGCGCTAAAAAAGTACCCCTATACCTTGTGGTTAATAGGCGACATTAGCCTATATTAATATTACCATATTTAAAAATTTTTTCAAGCTTACAGTAGCTTTGAAATCTTATCCCTAAAATCCCCGCTTCAAAAGCGTTTAAAATAATCTAAAACCCTCACCCCACAAGAGAAATTGCGCTCTTGTCTTCCAAAAAGCTATGAGCCTGTTGCTTGGTGAAAAATCAATTAATTAATAAGCTAAGCTTTGCTTCTTCTTTTAATGCTAATTTAAATAATTTCTTTGGGATTAATTCTTAGGAAGGCGCTTATAAACTAAAAGCTATTTCTGCATGGACTAGAAATACAGCCTTCCTAATAATACCTTTGGGTATTATAGCTTGACTAGTTTGACTTAGTTGACTAGTTTGACTTAGTTGACTAGTTTGACTTAGTTGACTAGATTGAACAGCTTGACTAGATTGACTTACTTGACTTAATTGACTAGTTTGGCTAGCTTGAACAGCTTAACTAGCTTGGATGGCTTGATCCATCAATGGCGTGAATTAGAGGCTTCTTCCAGGGAGGTGAAAAGGATAAAAGGTACATAAGGTTTTTTATAAAATTATTTTTATTTCACCTAATAGCTCTGCCTTAAGACCCTAAGCTATCACCAATTAGCCGCAGCTTTTGCCTTAGCTAGAAATGATAAAATGACTTACTCTTTTTTTCTCTAAGGATGAGCATGAAAAATGCCGCAAGGGCATGAAAAATGCCAGGTTTTTTATCTAGTTTGCTTTTGGCTATGATTGGCGCCCTTAGTCAATATTTAGGCGGCCTCTTTCCACTTGCCTAGGGTTATTTTAGGATACTAGCCTAAGGCAGCTCACCTTAAAGGTTAGCCAATTTACTTGTTCCAGACTAACTAAAGGCTTAGCTTATAGCCCCTCGGGCGCCTCCCCTTGATTTGTGGTAATGGCCATGGGCTCTGGGGCGGTCGTCTCCGGAGTTATCCACTTATCCAAGGCATTAAAGAGGTCATCTAAGTTAATGGGCTTGGTGATATGGTCGTTCATACCTGCAGCTAAGGAAAGATCCCTGTCTCCGCTCATGGCATGGGCGGTCATGGCTACTATTGGTAGCTTTTCATAGCCTGGAAGGGCCCTTATGGCCCTGGTGGCTGTAAGCCCGTCCATCTCAGGCATCTGGATGTCCATCAGAACCAGGGAGTAGCGCTTAGACTGGACCTTATCAAAGGCCTCTCGGCCATTATTGGCGATATCCACCTGAAAGCCGGCATTCATAAGGAGCTTTTTGGCCACCAGCTGGTTCACTTCATTGTCTTCAGCCAAAAGTATCAAAGAACCTTTAAGATGCGCCACCTTACTGGCATCCATGGCCTGACGCTTTTTGGCTTGCCGCAGGAGGGCCTTGGGTTTCTGGCGCAGGCAATCGGTTAAGGTGGATTGCAAGTTAGTGGCCAAGACCGGCTTGGTTATGACCTTTCTGATACCCAACTTGGAGGCGGAACCTGATATCTCATCGTGATCGTGGGCTGTGGCCACTATCATTATAGGAAGCTTGTCACGGGGCATGCGGCTCTGGATAAGGGACGCTGTCATAAGTCCATCCATGACCGGCATCTTCCAATCCAGGATAACAAGGTCAATGGCCGGCGGGGTAGTTAAAGAATCTTCTAGGATCTCCAAGGCCCTTTGTCCTGATTCCGCAGATATTACGTTAAAGCCAAGGGCCTTTAATTCCTCTGAGATAACTATCAGAGCCGGCTCATAGTCGTCCACCGCCAGAGCTGTGTACTTGGAAAAGTCCTTATTGTAGGTGGAATAGCGCTTTTTCTGGTCATGGATGCCAAAGATAGCTGTGAAAAAGAAGCTGGAGCCCTCCCCTAACTTGCTTTCGCACCAGATCTTCCCGCCCATCATTTCCACTAGCCTTTTGGATATGGCAAGACCTAAGCCTGTTCCCCCAAACCTACGAGTGACCGAGGTGTCCGCCTGATTAAAGGCGGCAAAGAGCCTGTCTCTCTCCTCATCTGTCATGCCTATGCCAGTATCCTGGAGCTGGAACTGTAGGATAGTCTGATCCGAGGTCTCTTCCAAGGCCTCCACGGAAAGGGTAACCCTGCCCTTTTCCGTGAATTTCACGGCATTGGACATGAGGTTATTGAGGATCTGGCCAAGCCTTAAGGGGTCACCCACTAGATTAGTGGGTGTATTACTGGTCACCTGGCACAAAAGCTCTAAATTCTTTTCATTGGCCTTTACAGAAACCACATTTATAACCGAATCTATGACAGTTTCCAGCTGGAAGTCTATTCGTTCCATAGAGAGCTTGCCAGCCTCTATCTTAGAGAAATCCAGGATGTCATTTATTATGCCCAAGAGGGATTTGGCAGCAGTTGCTATCTTATCTAGGTAATCCCTCTGGAGGTCATTTAAATCTGACTGCAAGGTAAGCTGCGTAAGCCCCATGATGGCATTCATGGGCGTCCTTATCTCATGGGACATGTTGGCTAAGAACTCACTTTTAGCCTTGGCACTATCTTCGGCTATGTCTTTAGCCAAAGCCAGGTCTCTGGCGTTCTCCTTCAGTTCGGTAACGTCGGTGTACCAAGTCATGATCCCCTGGGTTCCGTAATAATCCGAGACAAAGGCGTTTACCAGGACCTCCCTTATCTGCCCTGCGGCATTTTTTACCTTCATGGGCTTCCAGTCCATGGCCTTCTTTTGGTGTAAAAGTTCTTGCGCCTCCTGGTATTCTTCCTTGACCGCGAAGCGGTCAATTAAGTTTTCCCCTATCTTCTTTCCAAAGAAGTTTTCCGCAAAGGGGGTAAGAAAATTAATTAACCCATCTTTGCTGATGGTGAAACAGATGGGGCAGGAATCTAAGATTCTTTTGAAGAGCTGGCGCTCCTGCTCTAAATCCACCTGGGTGGAAAGGAGGGTGCGGCTCCTTTCGTCTACTATGAGCTCTAAATTCTTATTTAAAAGCTTGTTCTTGCGGTTCTCATAGATAAGTCCCAAGATGGCCAAAAGCAGTAAAACAGCAAAGAGCACAAAATACGGGATAGTGTCACGGATAAATTTTCGATTGTAGTCGAACATCCTCGTATTCCAGCGCTGGTTTATGAGCTCCACCTGAACCAGGTTCATGCCCTTGGCAAAGATAGAGGCCAAGACTTCGCAATTCTGGTTAAAGGCAAACCCGGAGGGCACTGGGTACTCGAAATAGAGTCCTACCTTAAAGCTGGGATCTTCCCTATAGTTTGTCTGGGCCAAAAGCATGTTGGAGGAACCCATGACATACATTATGTCGTGGCGCTTTAAAGCCTCCAAAGCCTTTTCCAGGGACCTATAGTAGATGATGTTGTTACTATGAGGAAACCATTGTCTGTAGAGATCGCTTCTGTCGTCGCCCCGTACCAGGCCCACTGTGCCGTAAAAGATCTGATTGAACTTTATCTCCGGGCTCTCTAGGGTAGTCAAGAGCGCGAAGCGGTCATGGGAATGGGGTCTGGGGGTAAGTATATAGTTGGACCCATCTTCCAACATGAAGCTAAAGGAAGAGAGCAGTTCCGCCTCACCTTTTACCACCATGCCCTTTAGCTCATCTACGTTTAACTCAGGGCCATTGGCCACAGCAAAGGGAATGCCGGTGATTTCCGTTATCTCCGTTAAGACGTCGTGGGCTATGCCCTGAAACTCTTCCGTCTGGTGGTTATAGAAGCTCACAGGATAGTCATCTGCCTCAGCTGCCACGCGTACAGGCTGCCCGGAGGCAATAAGCTCATCTAAAAACAGTCTCTCCTCTTTAGTAAGGCTGTTTTCAAAAAGGATCTTAAGATTATCCAAGCTGCTCTGGGCATAGAGCTGGGAGAGATACTCATTGCCTCCAGCTTCCAAAAACTTCTGCACTATACTGATTATGACTGTGAGCTCCTCATTACCAGTACCCAAAGACAAGGGGAGATCAATAGGCGGGAAGTAATCTTCCGAGACTATCCCGTAGAAGGCATCAAAGAAAGATAGCACAGAGGAATCCTCAAAAAAGGCGTCCAATGAGCCGTCCATAAGCATCATGGCCGCCTCAGGGTAGGTGTGGATTACAACTGTCTCCACCTGGAAGCTGGTGGCCCTTAAGACCCTTTCCCTGATACCCGAGCTCTCCATAAAACCAAAGCGGGGCACCTTTCGTAGTGAAAGGACCCTTAAGTCCCCTAGGCTTTTGTTCTTGTAGACCTTTACTATGCGCTCATAGATGGGGTCTGTAAGATAAAAGTCCCTGCCACTATCTAAGGCCTGCCACTCCACCTCGCTGGCAAAATCTAGCCAGCCGGCTGCTAGGGCGTCTTCCAGTTCTCCTCGCTCATAGAAGTTATGATCAAAGCCCAGACCCAAAAGCTCAGTTAAAAATTTGGAAAAATCTATTAAAAAGCCTGCTTTTTCCCCTGTTTCGTTCTCAAAGGCCTCTGAACTACGCAAGGTGCCGTAGCTATAGACCATACCCCTGGCCTGCATCCCCTCTATGGCGTTTACTTCCGCAGGTGTTATCCCAGGGATCTTCTTAAAGTCTTGGATATAACTTAAGATCTTCTTTTCTTGCTCTTCTTTCTTATCCTCTTTAGAAGGCTCGCAAGAAGACAAAAATAGCGCAAGAAAAAGCGCCAGTACCCAGAGGGCAGCCTTAAACAATAACCTAGCCACGATTATCCACGTCTTCCGCCAGGGCCAAGACCTGGTCCCCAAAGGGATCTACAATCTTGACCTTGATAGCCAAAAGGACAAACCAGCGCCGCAAGGTTGTACCTAAAACTAATAGCATGAGACCCATGATGATTATGCCCAGGACGGAAAGGACAACCCTACCTGCCGGAATAAAGGTCTGGAAGACCTGGATAAAACCTGCCCAGAAGCAGATCCCAACCATAAAAAGTCCTGGGACTGCCGTACACCAGGCATAGCGCGCCTGTCCCAGGCGTATCAGCATGCTAGTGGAGATAAGCAGGGCACAGGCGGCCAAGAGTTGGTTGCTCATGCCAAAGAGAGGCCAAATAGTATTGATATCCCCAGTCACCACCAGGTATCCCCATAAAAAAGTAAAAATAAAAGATGTAATTATTATACCAGGCCACCAGTCTTTTTGGCGAAAGATAGGAAAATAACGTCCCAAAGCCTCCTGGAGGTAAAAGCGCCCCACCCTGGTCCCTGTATCCACAGCGGTTATGATAAAGACCGCCTCGAACATAATGGCAAAATGGTACCAATAGGAGGTAAGGCCAGACATAAAAGGTAGTGAGGAAAAGATATTACTCATACCCACGGCCAAGGTGACCGCCCCTCCGGGGCGGTCAAAAAGGTTTTCTCTAACTGCCGCGGAAAGGGCCGGCAGATCCACAGCCTCAATATTTAGTGCTGCAAATTTACTTGCAGGGGCAGTAATAGCAAAGTAATCGGCCGGTATCAAGGTGGCTGCTGCTATTAAGGCTATGATGGCCACAAAGCCTTCCGTCAGCATGGCCCCGTATCCCACAAAGAGGATGTCCTTTTCATTGGCTATAAGCTTAGGCGTAGTCCCAGTACCTATGATAGCGTGGAACCCTGAAAGTGCCCCACAGGCTATAGTTATGAAGAGAAAGGGAAAGATGGGTCCAGAAATATTTGGGCCACCCCCATGGATAAAGGAGGTCACTGGATCCATCAATATCTGGGGCCGTACTATTACGATGGCAAGGGCCAAGGCCACTATGGTACCCACCTTCAGGTAGCTGGACAGGTAATCCCGGGGGGTCAAGAGCAGCCAAATGGGTAAAACTGAGGCTATGAAGGCGTAAATAGGTATTATCCACAGAAGAGTTGACCTTTTGATGTCAAAGATAAAAAAGAGAAATTGATTGTCCATTACGTAGGGACCCAAAAGGATGGATACCAGAAGCAGAGCTACCCCAATGGCAGTTACAAGGTGCACAGAGCTTTTTAACCAATGCTTGAGGCAAAGACCCATAAAAATGGCAATAGGTATTGTGGAAAATAGTGTAAAACAGCCCCAGGGGCTATCGTTCATGGCGTTGACAACGGCAATGGATAGGACCGCCAGGGTGAGTATTAAGATAAAGAAGACCGACAAAAACACGCAAATGCCAGTGAACCTACTTATCTCGCTTTCGGCTATATGGGCTAAGCCTTTGGCCTTGTGCCGCACAGAGGCAAAGAGGATAATCATGTCATGGACAGCCCCTGCCAGGACGCTGCCTATGAGGATCCACAATACCCCAGGCATGAAACCAAATTGAACCGCCAAGACCGGCCCCAAAAGGGGACCTGCCGCAGAGATACTGGCAAAATGGTAGCCAAAAAGCACTGTTTTATTTGTCTTTACAAAATCAATGCCATCTTCATATTGGACTGCTGGAGTGATCCTAGACTCTTTTAGCTTCAGCACTTTACGCGCCAGCCACAGGCCGTAAAACCTATAACCTAAAGCAAAAAAGCATAGGGTAGCAAAAATTAGAGTGAGGGCGTTTAGTCTGGAAAACCATTCCATAAAAATCTTTGGGCCTCCCCATTAAGGGACAACAAAAACCTTTTATTGATCGCTTGCGTAAAAGTTCCTGTCTAGCTAATAAGAATAAAAAAATGAGACTATATAAAGCTGGGAAAAAGAAAAATTACTACTAAATATTGTAGCAGCACTTCTTATATCGAATTCTTAGAGATTTTTTACACTGCGATCTTTCTAATTTTCCTAATTTTCCTATTTTATTCACGAAATTCTATGAATCTGGTATTTCCTAAGACTAAATTAAAACCCAGGGCTTTATGCCCATTTTCACTTAATACTTAAACCCATTAGAAAAAGCAAGGGCTCTGAAAGTACCCATATTTACCTCCTTTCAATATTCTAAGGTAATTAACTAAAAAAGAAAAGGAAAAGCTACATAACCCTTGCTTTTTATTTGGACATTGGGCAATTGCAAAAATCATTGACAGCAAAATACCCATGGATAATTGACACTAGAGACAGTTAATTTAGGGGCTATATAGGTAATTTTCTAAATTATAGAATATAAAAATATGTATAAGTATTATCTAACAAGCATTTTAGTTATATAATTTAATGTAATAAACTTTTAAAACATGATTATAATACATAAAAATTTATATATATAGCTTTTTACATCATTAAATATAATATAAAGAAGAATCCAGCCCAAAAACTGGCCTTGAAAAGATATGACAAAAGAAAAAAAATAGAAAATATCTAAACTTTAAACTTTTTTATAATTTTAGTTAAACTACGTATCTACGCCACTTTTCTTGATGAAAACCCGAAACTCTATTATTTAAAAAGCAAAATCTTTAAAACTGTAATAAATTCAATGCTTTTTAAATTTCATATCCATTCTCTAGAAAATTGGCCAGTCACTATAATTTATAGCACTATTGTTACTTTTACCCTTTACCGCTAATCAAGAAAGCATTAAGTCATATTCTTTATAAGCTATAATTTTGGTATTAATAGATCATAGACGTTTCGATATTTTTGCCATTTCGTGCTACTTTTTGAAGCAACATCTCCCAGTAAATCAAGACTTCAAACTATGAGTTCATTAAGATAAAAGTAAACATTTGATGCAGAAATTCCCAACCAAAAAGTATTTTATCAAGACAAAATGTAAACAAATCAACTTTACTTAATACATTCCCATTTACTTCTACAAAAAATTGCCTTTAAACTTACTTTTTGCAATAACAAATAAAATTTAAAATTGCTGCAAACTAAAGTATTTACGCTTAAAGAGCTGATTACAATAAACTTTTTAATAAAAAATGTGTTACATAACAAAAAATGAAAGTTTAGAAATACTGTGAAATAGTGTGTAAAATAGACATAAGTTACAAATGAACCTTAGATACTAATTAGGCGAAACCTTAAAATGATGATAAAAAATAGTAAAATGTTTAGTATTATTAATAGCTTTCGCGAGTAAAAGATCCAAGGAATTTTCAACAAGCTGAATATAATTTGCAAAAGCTTCATTTTATTGCAACATTTGAGAACTGAATGGGCCTTTATCTATAGGTCTAAGCACTTATTTGCAAAACTTTTATGTGCTTTTGACTTCTGGCAAAATTTATAGCAATTTAAATTACAGTAACATTTGCCCCCTTATCGTACCAGGGCCTTGGAGGAGAGTATCCCATGGTAAGCGCAGAGTTACCCCGTGGTACCTGGAGGTATCCCGTAGTACCCGGAGGTATCCGGAAATTAGCCCGAGGGACCCGGAAATTAGCCGGAGGTATCTGGAAATTAGCCGGAGGTATCCGGAAATTAGCCCGAGGGACCCGGAAATTAGCTGGAGTTACCTGGGGAACCGGAGGGAACCAGGGAGTTACCTGGGGGAACCTTGGGGGTTAATAACCCTAGCATTAGGCTAACACAAAACTTAAATTGACAGAACCAATATTTTAAACCATGCACCAGGTTAAATTTAAATTTGGAATATTATCTAATATATGATGTAAATATTACCCAAAAAATAGAATATATAAAGGGCAGACTTTGGTCCTCTAACTTAAACTGACTTGTTGACTCAATTAGCCAGAGGGCCGGGAGTTAGCCGTAAGTATCCGTGAGTTAGCTGGGCAGACCCAGGAGTTACCCGGGGCAGCCATGGGGTTAGCTGGAGTTAGCTGGAATTAGCTGGGATTAGCTGGAGTTAGCCTGAATTAGCTAGGGGAACCTTGGGGCTAGCTGGGGGAACCTTGGGGCTAGCTAGGGGAACCTTGGGGCTAGCTGGGGGAACCTTGGGGTGCCGGTGGTTAAAAGCCCTGGCATTAGGCTAATACAAAACTTAAATTGACAGAACTAATATTTTAAATCATGCACAAATAAAACTTAAATTTGGAATGTTATCTATTATATGATGTAAATATCTCCCAAAAATGGAATATATAATGCGGCAGGCTTTGG
>JAITII010000119.1 GCA_031279515.1 Deltaproteobacteria bacterium | reverse complement strand
GGGGAAGGTGTTGCAGCTGGGCTTGTGTCGCTAGTTTGAGGTGGGGTAGCCGGCGGGGTCTTTTCAGGCTGTTCCGGAGTTATCACAGTTACTGGTGGAGCTTCCTCTGGGGGAGTCTCCTCTGCAGCTTGGGAGGCAGGTTGGTCTTCAGGGTGGACATTAGATTCATCCCAAAAGATAGACCCTTGGGGGACCAGTTTTTTGAGGGAGGCAGCTACTCCAGGAAGGTTCTCGGTTGCCCCCTGGAGACCCATGAAACCAAAGATCATAAGGAATATTGAAGCTAAGCCCAAAAAGACGCCTGCTGCATGCTTAGTACCGGTATTGGCGCTAGATAGGGTCTTAATCTGGTAACGGAAAAAGAATACAGCCGATACTAAGGGCAGGATAATGGCAAAGAAAAAGGAGGGCTTCAATAACCAGGGAAGCACTGTCCCAATGACAGCCGGACTATTGTTTAGGTTGTCCAGTTTAATGGTAGTGGATCCGCTAAAAAAGCTTATTAAACCCGCAAGTAGCCCTAAGAGGGTATAGGCAAAGAAGATGCTAAGGATAATAAGCGTCTTTTTTCTCTGGAAAGTTACCGTCTTACAGGTACTTATGAAGCAATATATCCAGAGACCCAAAAGGATTAGGCCCCAAATAATAGTCAAGGGCACAAAAAAGACAAGGTTTATGTCAGGATTGTGGAGGGAGGTTATGGCCAAGGCCAAACTACTGCCTAAAAATGCCAAGGCCGCCTTGGTCTGTATTTTCAAAAAATGAAAGGCTTGGAAGCTTAAAAGCAATATGAGGATGACTAAAGCTACACTTATTAGGGCATAGGGCCTATTTCTAATAATGCTTCCCACAACCCAGAGGACTAGAAAGAACTGGTTTAAGATGAGGAATAACTGCCAGATATGGGCCCTTATTCCCTTTTCAGGCTCAGGCTTTTTCTTACTAGGTTTTTTCGCAGCCTTACTTTCCTTTAAGGTCTCTTCATCCATGCCGGCTAAATCTTGCACAGCCTGGCTCACATAATGCTTCTCACCCTCGGCATCCCCCTGGGGTTCAGTGCCCGCGGCTTCTCCCTGGGGTTCAGTGCCTGCGGCTTCTCCCTGGGGTGCAGTGTCTGCGGCATCTCCCTGGGATGCAGCGCCTGCGGCTTCCCCCTGGGATGCAGTGCCTGCGGCTTCTCCCTGGGAGGTTTCCATTTTAGCTAATGGCACATTTTTACCAGAACCACTATCCTCCAAGGGTGAAAAGGGCTGTTCCACTGGTGCTGGAGGAGGGGGGGCTTCTGTAGGCTCTTTAGCTAATAAGATCCTGCCCGGAGCCTCAGGCTCTACCTGTGTGGGTTCATCTAGATGAGCCTCAATTGTGGGAGGGATATAGGGTTCATCCACATTGAGTTCCACAGGCTCATCAAGAGGATCCTCTTGTTTCTTCTCCAAAGAGCTCAAACTGAATAGCTCATTTACAGATTCCGGCTCGAACTTGCGGCCTTTAGGGCCTTGTCCATTTGACCCGGCGTCCCCCTGGCCATCTTTGTTTATTACTACATTGTTGCTGTCTGGATCCTTCCCGTTACCCATGAGATGAGTCCTCCTCGAGTTTTTGGGCATCTTAATACCGATTAACTCCGTATGCTAGCATACGATGAGCATTTTAAGCAACTAGAGAGAAAATGTGAAAATATATCAATAATTATTCTTTTCTAGCTCAAAGCCCTTGCCTATGGGCCTTTTGCCCATCCTGAGAAGAAAAAGGGCTACTATTTGCCTCTGAGAGCTTCTATCAGGAAATTGCACCCCATTTAGCAATTATTTAATGGATAAAACCAAATATTACTTGTGTGCTATACTCTATAAAAATAAATTTATTCAAACGTTTAAGAACCTTAGACCCCATCAATCTTTTCTATCACATTATATATAGAGGATAGCCCATGCCCTCAAACACCGGCCCCTTTGCCAAGATTTCCCTGGCCTATAGACATGTGGAACGCATAACCGAGCTCATGAAGGTCATGGTTAAATTCGGCTTTGGGGACCTTTTTGCCTCCCTAGGCCTGGGCGATATTATTTTAAGAGTAAAGCGCTTAGTTGGCTTTAGCCGCAGCTCAGCTCCGCCCTCTACTAGGGCCAGGCGCATGCGCCTGGCCCTAGAGGAGATGGGGCTGGTTTACATAAAATTGGGGCAATACCTCTCCACCAGGCACGACGTCCTACCCCAGGAATACGTAGAAGAGTTTTCCCTGCTCCAGGATAATGTTCCTCCCATACCCTTTTCTGAGGTACAGAAGATTATCCAGGACAACATAGATACCAGCGCCTTTCAGTCCATAGCAGAAGAGACCCTTGCCGCCGCCTCTGTGGGCCAGGTGCATGATGCTGTCTTAGTGGACGGAAGCAAGGTGGTCCTAAAAGTCCAGAGGCCAGGCTTAAGGAAGCTGGCCCAGACGGATTTGGAGATTCTCCACCAACTGGCTGTCCAGGCGGAAAAATATATCCCTAACCTCCAGAACCTTCACCCCATAGAGTTGGTGGAGGAATTCCGCAGGTCCCTTTTTAATGAGCTTAATTACCGCCTTGAGGCGGGTAATATCCTACGTATGCACCGCTTGTACGCCAGACGCGAGGATGTCAAGATTCCGGCCCTCAGAAGGTCCCTTACCACGGACACCATTATAGTAATGGAAAAGATTGAGGGGATAAAAATAGATGACCTCGATGCCTTAAAAATGGCTAATATTAATCTTGCTCAACTGGCTAGGCTTACTGCCAAGGTGGCCTTAGAGCAGATAATGCTCTTTGGGTTTTTCCATGCCGATCCCCACCCTGGCAACATCTTTGCCCAAAAAGGGCCCAAAGTGGCTTTCATAGACTTCGGGCTCATAGGTCAGTTAAACAGTAAGACCAGAGATGAGCTCTTGCGCTTGGCTTTGGGCGTAGTACGCCATAAGCCTTCCGCCATAGCCAGGGCAGCCTTGCGGATCTGCTCCCCAACTATCAAGGTGGACAGGGAAAAGCTAGAGATAGATATCCAGGCCCTCTTAGATACCCACCTCTACGGCACCCTAAAGGACATCAACTTAAATGCCTTCTTGCAAGACATAATAGAGGTCCTAACCCAACACCAGCTCCGCACCCCCCCGGATCTACTATTATTAGTAAAGGCCTTAATCCAGTACGAGACCTTGGGCATAAAACTAGACCAGGGCTTTGACATCATGGAAGAGGCCAGACCCCTCATAACCTCCCTGTACAAGCGCCGCTACTCCCCTCGCCACTGGCTGAGCACCATTTCCAGGCAAGCAGAAGAGTTCTTCTATAACCTCCAGAACCTTCCCGCTGACCTTGGCCCCTTTTTTAACACACTTAAAAAAGGCAAAATAAAGGCTGAATTGGAGGAAAAATCCCTCCCCTCCATCAATAACTCCATAAACCGCTCCAGCTACAGAGTGGCCTTTGCCATGATCCTGTCCTCCTTTCTGATAGGATCGTCCATGATCATCGCCACTAAGACCCCGCCTTTATGGCATGGGATCTCTGTAATTGGTATCTTCGGCCTCACAGCAGCCTTTATCCTAGGCCTGTGGCTCGCCTATGACTATTTCTGGCGTAAATATTAAAAAAGGGCCCCAAAAGCCCTGCTAGGGCTAGATCCCTATCCATAGTAGGACCTTAATAAGAAAGATAAAGACCCTAAGGTAGATGATGCTTCAGTAGGGCCTTTAAGAGAACTTTGCTTATAGCCTTTGGCCAGAGGCCAAAGGCTAGAGAGAGGGGCCAGAGGCCGAATGCTAGATGGGGCCAGAGGCTAGAGGCCATGGGGGGCTACAAAATTGACCAGAGGGGGCTTTGAAAATTCATTTATTTTCAAAGCCTCTAATATTGTGGTATAGTTTACCCAAGGCCCTGTCAAAATATTGTCTTGACGGAAGTAAAATTTCGTTCTTGTCTATTTCTCTTAAAGGCACCGTAAAATTAGTCAATATTTATCATCTATAGAGGCATTTGTAGCAAAAAGGCTTTTTTGATGGGGCTAGAGGCTTTTACCCTTAAAAAACTTCCAAGGGGAAAGGCTTATAAAAAGCTATACTTTTTTAGCTAAAGTGCCCTCCCCCCCAAAATCATCCAATCTCGAGGAAAATTATATGCCAGTAAAAGATCCAATAGTCCTAGAAGACCTAAAAACCGCCTTTGCAGGCGAGTCCCAGGCCAACCGCAAGTACCTAGCTTACGCCCATAAGGCTGAGCTGGAAAAACTCCCCTATGCGGCCAAGATCTTCCGGGCCGCCGCCGAAGCGGAGACCATCCATGCCCACAGCCACCTGCGCCTCATGGCAGGCATCGGCGATACCCAGGCTAACCTAAAAGATGCCATCGCAGGCGAGACCTACGAGTTCACCAAGATGTACCCGGATATGTTGGCAGACGCCAAGAAGGCCAACGAGGCTATGGCCGAGTCAGGCTTCCACATGGCCAATGAGGCGGAAAAGGTCCATGCCGAGCTATTTAAAAAAGCCCTGGAAAATCCCGGCCAAGCCGCCCCCAAGGTCTTCGTCTGCAGGGTCTGCGGTCACGTGGCTGAAAATGAAGCCCCTGAAGTCTGCCCCATCTGTGGAAGCAAGCACCAGGTCTATTTCGAGGTCCAATAAGGCCTAAGTTAGGCCCACAGAAAAATTTTTCCCCTGGCCCGCTTCATAGCGGGCCTTTTTCAAAACATCCCCGCCCTAGCTTATCTGTCACTCTGCCCTTTGGACTGCCATAAGAACACCACTGCATTTAGATGAACTTTTTTTTATTCCTAGTCCATAAGGTGTTTTTTAGCTATTTTAGCAATTAAACACCATATATAGAAGGTTTATCTTCAAATTCTACCACTAAATCAGTAAATACGAACAATCGTTCAAGAATGATTAGGGGCAAAAAAAATAAAGCAGCTTCAAAAAAAATAAAAAATTTTTTTTGAAGGCTTAAATACCTTATTTTATTCAATAAATTATTTTTCTATTCCCCCTTAGAAGGCTTGACAGAAAAAAAAAGCTTGCCTCCCTAAAAAAGGTTTGCTAAATTTTGTTTATGATCGTTCGTTCATTTCACCCGGCCCTCTTTTCTTAGCCTTTTTTTCCCATTTCAGCCGGGAGCTTCTCTGATTCTCGGTATTCACAAAAAGACAGACTAGATTAAACTGATTTTTCACGGCTCAAGTTTAGTCCATTGGGAAAGCTTTTTCACCTAAAAATTAAAGATTTCGCTAAATCTAGGCCGCTTCTGAGCCGCAACTTTCCCAATATATGATCATTCGTTCGCAGAGCCGCAACTAGCTCCCAATCTTCATGAGACAGTTTTAGGGCACAATAGATTCTTTTTTCGCCAGTTCCCAGGGACCCAAAAAAAAATTAAATCGCCCCTTGTAAGCCCTTTTGCTAGAGGTCCCAGGCTGAAAAAGAAGAAGTGATTTTCCATCTTATGGTATTGAGGTTTACCACCCTCGGGCATTTAGCCACTCGGTGACTTTTATGAACTCACAAATACACCTTGACGCCATTGAGTCACTGCCCAGAAAAAAACTTGTGGGGTACTGCGCCATCTTGAACCACAAGGCTGCAACTACCTATTATGAGAAGCTCTGGGTAAACTTCATTGAGCGCATCAACCAGATTCCCTGCCTAGCTAAGCGCGACCTCTACGGGGTTTGCACCAACCTTCAGGGCAACAACTTTTTTGAGTACTGGACTGCCGTGGAAACCAATGACAAGGATTTGGTACCCCCGGACCTGGTGCCCTTGCCCTTACGGGGAGGGGTGTACGGTAGCCGTATTGAGAAGCCGGAATTGCCCCTTCCCCTTATCTACAGTAGATCTGCCTCAGCCTGGACGCCACCTAAGGACTACTCCTTAGATTGGAAACTCCCTTTCTTTGAAGTATACAGGCCTAACTGGTTTGACCGCAAGGCTGTCAAGATCTGCATACCTTTAAACTTCCCATTCAGTACCGTTTTCTGCGGAGCAATACCCACTCTTTAAGCCAAGTAGGTATTTAAGCCCCCCTTTTCCCCTGTTTTCAGGAAAATCTGGTAGCCAGGCTTGGGTGGCCAGATCCCTGAACAAAAATAAATCATAATTTTCTTAGTTTTTCTCAAATTTTTGGCATTTTTTCCAAATTTTTTTCTTCCATCTTCGACTAAAATCAAAGATAATATCTTGCTAGGTCATTGTGCTTTAAAGTAGCAAAATCCTTTGTTTTATTAAAAGCAAGTTTTATTTTTCTATTTTAGCTTAAATTTTACACTTATTGTAGAAAAGGAAGAAAAAATCTCCCAAAACACCTATTCCTCGCTATATTTCAATAATTTTAACAATAATTATAGTTGTCCAGGTACCTTGCCAACTTGTCCCAAGCCCAAATGCCCTGAAAGGTTACCTAAAGGTTAGGTTACAATGAGTGAGAAAAAGACCATAAAACCGGAGTTTAAGGTATTCGGTGTGAGCCAACCTCTCCCTATGCGGTCTGACAGCTCCCAAACCAAAGATACCATCTTGCTGGAGTCCACCCTTCTCTTTGCCATGAGGGGTTACGAGGCGGTTTCCATTAGGGACATAGCCACCTCCATCAATATGAAGCCCTCGTCCCTGTACAACCACTTCCAAGGTAAAGAGGCCCTTTTTGAGGCGGTCTTAAATCACGCCGAGGACCTGTACCTCTTGTACTTCAAGGTTTTAGACGATAATCTTTCCAAGGCGAAGACATTTTCAGAATTTTTGGACATAGCCAATAAAGAGCCCATAAAAATGTCCAATGACTTCACCTGTTATGCCTTTTCACTCATCCAGACCGAGCAGTTCAGGGATAAACATTGCGCCAAGATCTTCAACGAGTCCTTTCTGGACTACAGCATCAATTTTTATAAGGGCCACTTTGACCGCTGCGTGGAAAAAGGACTTGCCTACCCCTTCGATACCAGGATGGTGGCCACCCTTTTAATGCACACCACCCTATTATGCATTAACCTAAGGGTCCAGGAATACATGGACCATAGGCCGCCCATTGACTTTGAAGAACACTTCACGGACCTTAAACGCCTTATCATGAATATCGCAGGCTTCAATGACATCTCCTCCCCCTTACCTGACCGGCCAATCCAGTCACACCCCATGCAGCCCAATCCCAAGAATAAATCCGCGATAGAATCCGTCGACTAGGCAAAAACACCCCTTCTTTCCAATAAGCCAAATTGCGCCATTTTTTTTAAATAATTCCGACCCAGCCCTTAAAAGCCCACGCTTTTTTTATGCCAAAAGCTTTTGGATGCTTTTAAAAAAAATCAGCAAAAGCCTCTATGATGCAAAATGAAAACCGGCCTACCTGAGGCAAGCCGGTTTTATCATAAGCGTAAAATAGCAAAAAATCCTAATAAAGGCCAAACATTTTAGAAGCTATAAGCTAAAGCCACGTACAGGGTTCTTCCTGGATTAGGATAGTTTTGCACCGATTCATAATACTTATTAAACACATTACCAATATCTACCTTGAGGTCCACATCCCCCACGTCCCCAAAATCCATGAGGGTCTTAGTTATGGATAAGTCCACAATGGTAACTCCGCCTAAGAGATCGGGTATGCCCGTGGAAGTGGCTGTGGGATAGCTTTGTATATTCTGCACCCCTGTAAAGGCCATATTGATATTAGATTTTAAGCCATATTTTGGGTAGTCGAAATTAACGCCAACGCTGATTGCCCATTTAGGGACATAATCAAGGTTTTTGTCAGTTTTCTTGTCTTTATACTGGAACATACGGGTCACGCTAAAATATGGCCTTAGGCTAAATTCATAGTCCATGTAAGCGCCAATATCCATAGTGCCTTCCAATTCAAGTCCTTTTCTGACAGCCTTGTCCAGGTTAATGTAAGTTCTTTCCCCAGGCCCTATGTCTACCGTGACAATCTTATTTTTGGAGTATGTTTCAAAATAAGTAAAGCTTCCTGACATATAGGGGTTGGCTGCATCAAAGCCAATTTCCCAGGTGCTGCTGGTCTCTGGTTTCAAATCGGGATTACCGACTGTATGATAGGATCCAGATGAATAATCTCCTGCTAATTGCCTAGCATCGGGGACGAGGAAGGCTTGTGCCCAGTTAACGCGTAGTTTTAACCATTCTACCGGTGAATAAGCCAATCCCACTGAAGGAGAAGTATGCTTTTGGGTGCCTTCCTTACGACCAGCTGCTTCAAGAAGATTGACTTTATAGGAGTCATACCTTGCGCCCAAGGATACTATTAAACTATCATTTAAAAACCTTAATTTTGCCAAAAGATAGCCGGCTGTATCTTCAAAGCTAGACTCTCTGGGGGCGGCCATAGAAGTCCTGTCATATTTTACATAGTCCACGCCGGCACTTATCCTGTAAAATGACATTTCATGGGTAAGCTGCGCCTGAATTACCGTGCTTCTAATAACATTATTTGTAGTAAAGGCAGTATTTATACCGGGCTTATAGCCAAGCTTATCCACGTCCTTTCCCTTAACAAAGCGTGCATTCCAGGAAAAATGGTTGTCTGCAGTGGCACCTCTATAGGTAAAATCCAAAGACTCGTTCCATTTGTCGGTAATAGAGCCAGCTCCTGTCCCTTGCTGATAAAAATATGAAGGGCTCCAGGCATCGTCAGCATGATAGTAGTTAAAGTTTAACCCTATGCGGTGCAGGTTTTCTAGAAAAGAAAATCCCAAGTCAGCGTTTAGATTTTGCTTACTTTTATACCTAGTGTCGTGATAGATTTGACCCTTTGCCGTCTGAAAATCATCTCTTTTGGCGAAGATGTAGCCAAGGGAATAATCGAAGGAACTTACAGAGCCGCTTAATGCAAGCTTGTATTTGTTGTATCCAAAGCTACCGATACCGGCTTCCACGGACCCGGTCAAGGGACCCTGACCTTCCCGGGTTATGACGTTTATGACACCGCCCATAGCAGCAGAGCCGTATTGCACCGCAGCTGGACCCCTTATGATCTCTATCCTTTCTACATTGGCAGAAAAAATCTTCCCAAGGTTGCTGCTGCCGTAGCGTCTACCATTTAAAAGCACAAGGACGCCGCCCATAAGGTCGTTACCATGGGCTTCTGTCCGGAACCCGCGGACAATTAGGTTTGTGAGTGTGGAGGGATATTCTCGTACGGTTAACCCCAATTTACCTAAGATCACGCCCACGTCGTCTGAGGGCACGCTGTCTATGGCGCTCCTGTCTATAATAGTGATATTGGAAGTGACTTCCCTTTTGCTCTCACTTATTCTATCTGCTGTAACAACTATGGTATCTAACGCAGTTCTTCCCAGCTGCGCCGTCTCGTCTTGAGCAAAAAGCCGTTGTGAGTAGAAAAAAATTAATATTGCGCCCATTAGTACCGCCAGGAAAAGTACCCCCTGCCGTTTCACGTTAATCATGTTTTCTCCTTGAAAAGTGTAAAAGCGCAAGATAAGATCCCGCCCTTAACCGTTAGATTAAATTCTTGACAATTAGTCAAACAATCTTGACGGCAAAACGCCCAAATTAAATCTTTAAAATTTAAATTAAATTGTGGGTTAGTTTTAAAGGAAAAGCATCCATCTTCTAAAAAGAAAATAAAAATTTTGATTTGACACGTCTTTTAAGCGCACGTGCCGTAGGTACCTGGCGGGTTTTCGAGTTGGATTGGACTTTTAGAGTGAAACATAGAACGTAAACTTTATAATTAGTCTAGAAATTTTCCGGGAATTTCAGCTATGAGCTGCCTAGTAATTATTGCTCTTAACGCCTATGTAATTTGCGGTGGAGTGAGTGAGATCTTTTCAAGTTAGCTTGAAAAGGTATTTTGTGGAGTGAGAAAAGAGCCAAAAATAATCATCTTTAGAGAAAAAAGCTGCACGGCCTTGCCCAGCAAAAAGTGAAAATAAAAAACAGATTGAAATAAAAACAATATTATTGACAAATATATATTATATTATATCATTGTGAGCACAATTGAAATTTCCTAATTGTTAGTCAATTTTGACTCACAAGGAGGGGCCGGCTCTTAGGAGAAAGGCCCCTAAGAGGGCTAGAGCTGTCATGCTTTTTTTGTTATTTTAAACCCATCTTTTACTAAAAAACAAGGGAAAAAACACAACACTAGGTGCCCACTATTTATCCTTAAAATAAAAAAACTCCGCCATATAAGGTAGAGTTTCTTAAGTTTATAATATTTTCTCTAAAAATGTTAAGATGCTTTTGGAAATTAAGACAAATATGGGCCGAGAAAGTTTTCAATTAAAGGGTCTGGCTAGGGGGTTCTTTTTTCCCCCTCTTGCCTTGGCCCCCACAAAAGAGCCAAAGATTTGTTTTTTTTGCTGTACAGCCTTAGAATTTTCCTTGTACAATTGCCTTTTTTCGTTATAAGCCTTTTTTTGAAGGCAATAAGTCTTAAATAAGGGCGCTTTTAGCTATATTATTATTAGATAAGCTTATAAGATACTCTACCAAACCGGCATGAGCCCCTGGCATAGCACTAAGTTACCCTGGGGAGTCTGCCTGAAAAGGAACTATCAGTGGATCTTTTCGAATTTCAACGCATGAACCGCCTTCCGCCTTATGTCTTTGCCACGGTCAATGAATTCAAAATGGCCTCCCGCAGAGCGGGAGTCGACATAGTGGACCTGGGCATGGGCAATCCGGATCTGGCTACGCCTCCCCACATAGTGGACAAACTAATAGAAGCAGCCACCAAGGGCTCCAACCATCGCTACTCAGCCTCCAAAGGCATAACCAAGCTGCGCCATGCCATAGCCGCTTGGTATGCTAGGCGCTATGGCGTGGAACTGGATCCCGACTCCGAGACCGTGGTGTCTTTGGGTGTAAAGGAAGGCTTAGCCCACCTGACCCTGGCCACCATCACTCCAGGGGAGGTCGTCTTGGCGCCGGACCCCACTTATCCTATCCACTCATATGCCGCTATCATTGCCGGAGGGGACCTTAGAAGCGTACCCATTGGACCTGAGAGGGACTTTTTTTCTGACCTGCAACTGGCTGTCCGCCAGACCTGGCCAAGGCCAAGGATGCTGGTCATCTCCTTTCCCCATAACCCCACCGGGGCTGTGGTGGATTTGGAGTTTTTTCAAAAGCTAGTATCCTTCTGCAAGGAGCAAAAAATCCTCATAGTCCACGACCTGGCCTATGCGGATCTCTGTTTTGATGGCTACAAGGCGCCTAGCGTCCTCCAGGTCCCTGGGGCCAAGGATATTGCCGTGGAGGCCTTTTCCCTGTCTAAAAGCTACAGTATGGCCGGCTGGCGCGTGGGCTTTATTTGCGGAAACCAAAAGATGGTCTCAGCTCTTACCCGCATCAAGAGCTACCTGGACTATGGGGCCTTTCAGCCCATCCAGATAGCGGCTATTATTGCCTTAAATGGACCCCAGGACTGCGTAACCGAGATCGTAAATACCTACAGAGAACGCAGGGATGCCTTGGTGGAAGGCTTGGAAAAAGCCGGTTGGCACACCACCCCGCCTAAAGGCGGGATGTTTCTCTGGGCGCGCATCCCAGAGGAATTCCAGGCCATGGGCTCTGTGGAATTCGCTAAGATGCTCATAACCCACGGAAAAGTAGCTGTCTCACCTGGACTGGGCTTTGGTAGCGGAGGGGAAGGCTTCGTGCGCTTTGCCCTGGTGGAAAATGTCCAGCGCATCAAGCAGGCCACCCGGGGCATCAAAAAGGCCTTTTCCTCTTCCAGTAAGATCTTGGCCGTGGCATCAGGACAAGACTAGGGCTTTTGAGGCCAAAAGCAAAGCAAAAGGCAAGAACCTATTTTTGTAAAAGCTTTAACCTGTGGCCGCACTTCCCACATCCAGCCTTTCAGCGCGGTACTCGTTTAATTTATTGCGCAGGGTGCGGACGCTTATACCCAAAAGCTTTGCCGCATGGGTCCTATTGCCACTGGTCTCATCTAAGGCCCTGCCAATAAGACGCCTTTCCATCTCTTCTATGGTCATCATGGGCATGGCCTTTGAAGTAGCTTTAATATCTAAAGCTCTTAAGTCCTCCTGGACGCTTAAGACATTGTCTCTTAAAGTGGGAAAAGCTACTTGCGAGGGATAAGAGTCCTTTAGCCCCTTTGGGAAATCCTCGCCCTTTTGCATATCTTCTGTATTGTAGGTATCTTCTACTATTAGGTCTTGCCCCTTGGCTTCCTTTTCCCTGGCCAGGCAATTGCGCTCTAGGGCCACAAGGAATCCAGACTCATCCATAAAGATGTCCTGGGCACCTATCTGTTGTCCTCCAGACATGAGGACCGCGCGGGCTATGGTGTTTTCCAGCTCACGGATATTTCCTGGCCAATCGTGGGCCAGAAGAACCTCTAAGGCATCTGGTTCCAAAAATGCTGTTGCTTTTCCATTTTGCCTAGCAAATTTTTCTATGAAATAGAGCGCCAAAGGCTCTATGTCTTCTGTGCGGTCTTTGAGTGGAGGTATAAAAAAAGGCATGACATTTAAGCGGTAGTAGAGATCTGCCCTAAATTTTCCTTCGTCCACCCAGGCTTTGAGCTTCCTATTGGTGGTGGCTATCACCCTGACGTCTATCTTGTGGGGACCCTTGCCTCCCACTGGATCTATCTCCCCTTCCTGGAGGGCGCGCAAGAGCTTAGCCTGAAGTGAGATATCCATCTCACTTATCTCATCTAAAAGCAGGGTTCCCCCGTCCGCCAGGTCGAATTTACCTAGCTTGCGGTTTAAGGCCCCGGTAAAAGCCCCCTTTTCATGGCCAAAGAGCTCGGATTCCAAAAGGCTCTCTGGAAGGCCGGCGCAGTTTACGGCAACAAAGGGACCGCCCTTTTTGGAGGAATAATTATGGATAAAACGGGCAAATAGCTCTTTACCTGTGCCGCTTTCCCCCTGCAAGAGGACAGTTGCCTCACTGGATGCCATGTTTTTAGCCAAAGAAAGGAGCCTTCCCATAATTTCACTTTTAAAGATTATAGGCTTGTGGCCCCCTTCGGGGTCCTTTTTCAAGGTATCTATAGTATCCTTGGACTCCTCTTCATCTCGGCTAAATATCTTGGCTATGGCGTGCTCCACAACTCCTGCGGGAAAGGGTTTCATCAGAAAATCCTGGGCACCTTCCCGCATTGCAGAAACCGCATCTTCCACCCCGCCCCCCTGGGACATGACTATGACATCTGTATCCGGGCACAATTTTTTGGACTCCTTTAAAAGCATAAGTCCTCCACCTCCGGCAAGCTTCAGGTCGCATAAGATAAGAGAAAACTTCTCTTCGCGTATTTTTTCCAGGGCCTGGGAACAGTCTTCAGCCAATTCCACGGCATGTCCTAACCTAGTCAAAGCCGTAAAGAGCGCTGAACGCATATTCCTTTCACTGTCAGCTGCCAAAATATGTCTTGCTCTCATAGGATCCTCACAATCAGAAAGGTGGGCGCAAAAATTTTTTACCCTCCCCCTTTAAAACTCGCAATCAAATAAATTAAATCTTCCAAGGTAAAATCTTAATTAATTGAGGGTAATGGCCCCGGGATCGCCCTGGATATAGGGCAATACCACCTTGACTCTGGCGCCCATTATCTCGTCCTGACCAAAGATAATGCGCCCCTCATGGGCCTCCACTATCCTGCGGCTAACTGGAAGTCCCAAACCTAAAGGCTGCTTTTTGGTGGTGTAAAAGGGATTGAAGATCTTCTGGACATCATTAAAGGCCACCCCTTCACCACTATCCGTGATGATGACCTCAGCCTCTCCCATACGGTTTAATTCCTGCCTCACTATGAGCCTTCCGCCCCTGGGCATGGCCTCTATGGCATTTAACAGTATGTTTAAGAAGGTCTGGACCATGAGGGCCTTATCCATAACCACTATCATCTCCTTTTGCTCCACCAAGACCCCTATGCCCCTGGATTTAAATAGAGAGGCTAAGGTCTCTAGGGCCTCATCAACTGCTAATGCCAAATTCCAGGGTAAGAGGTCCAATTTCAAGGGCTTGGTCATGGACTCAAAAGAAGTGAGATACTCATTTACTTCCCTTACGCTGTAGCGGATCTCCTCTAAGATAGCCGAGAGGTCACTTACCCCAGTCTGGTCCAGCTCCTCACCTAAGATAGAGGCATAGAGCTCGATCCCTGCCAAGGGCCCTTGGACCTTCTGGCTCACTTCACCGGCTAAAGCCATACTTTCCCCGAAGCCCTGGGGGCTTTTGTTGGCCCCGCTTACTTGCGATATATCCTTTAAGTTGCCGTGGGCTAAGACCAGGTTCGGACCGGTATCCATGGGAAGGGACTTTAAGAGAAAGCAATGAGGCTCCATATCCGCTCCCACTAGCTGCACCTGCCTGCCATGGTCGTAGATCTCAAGCTTTCCAGCGGCTTTAATGAGAGGATAGAGGTGTTCGGGAAGATATTCACCCTCCTTTCCTTCCAGACCCAAAAGTTTGGCGGCACTCATATTGCTAAATACCAGCCTGCCCTCCGGCCTGTAGACTAAAAGGGGCATATCCATTTGATCTATAAGATTTATCCAGAAATCCCCTCCCCACTGCTTAGCGGGAAAAAATTCTGCATTAAAAGGATTATGGGAATTTCTAGCTGTTTCAATAAATTGCATTTTTCTTTCCTCCCGAAAGAAGATTTATTCTGAAATGCTGTTAAGCAATTGCCATGCCAGTAATATTTATTAGTTATTTCAATAACTTAGCTATTTCTGTCAAAATTTTGACTCTTTCCCTCTGGCTTTTACAAAGGCCAAAGATGGATCTAAGGGGCTTTTAGCCCCCTTAGATCCATCTTTGGAAAAGCCCTATGCCTTTCCGTATGCAACCTATGGAAATCCCCTAAATTGCGCCATCTCCCACTATATTTAGCCCTTAGCATTAAACTAATACTAATGGTCCTGGGGTAGGAAAAAATTAATCCCTTTTAGAGCTTCTCTTGATTTAAAACTCACATGGCCCTTTAACTAGCCAAAATATCCTGCAAAAAGAGGCAAACCCATGGGTAAAAATTTTGGCCCGAAAAACGCTAAAAGACCGACAAGGCTAAACCTTTGGCACCTAGCTGGCCTTAGGGCCGGAAAAAAAGGCCTTTTAGATTGGCCCCCATTTTGCTCACCATGAGCTTTAGGAAGGTGAACTATGTTTATCGGACCCTATCCATATCATTCAAGCAATACTTACCTGGGCATGATGGCCCAGGAAGAGCGCATGAATCTTGCCTCCAACAATATGGCCAATGTCAATACCGCGGGCTATAAGAAAGATGTCCCCATCTTCGAGGGTTACTTAGTCAAGCAATCCAAGACCTATTTCGGTCAGGGACCCTTTAAGCTCACGGAAAATGACTTGGACATGGCCTTAAATGGCCCTGGATTTTTCCAGATAGAAACGCCCAATGGGCTGCGTTTTTCCCGCAATGGCACCTTTAGTGTCAATAGCGAGGGAGCCATAGTGACTGCCGATGGCTATCCACTAGTGGGAGCCGGAATCGTACCCCCAGGGACCTTAAAGGTCATTGTAGAAAGAGAAGGCCAGGTCCAGGCGGTCAATGAAGATTTAGAGTCCGTGGTAATAGGACAGATAGAGCTAGTGGAGTTCGAGGACCCCAATATGCTCATTAAAGAGGGCTATGACTTTTTCGTACCCAAATCCCCTGACTTTTTACCCGACCCAGCAGCAGAGACCACCATAGAGCAGGGATTTTTAGAGATGTCCAACGTAAACCCGGTCAATGAGTCCGTAGAACTCATAGACATCTACCGCGTCTATGAGGCCTTGCAAAAAATCGTTCACACTAAGCAGGAAATGGACCAGAAGGCCACAGGTGAACTGGGAAAACTCACCTAAAAAGGGCCACAAGCCCAAATGCGGGCTAAAAAGGGCCGCAAAGGGGCCACATGCTCAAATGTGGGCCGCAGGGGGCCATAAGATTTTTGGCCTATTATTTTTTTCCTATCTTGATTTACAGCTTTAGAAGCAAATCATAGCCTTTTTGGGTATTTCCCCAAAAGAGCAACAAATTAATCGTCTTAGACGCTTTTATGAGGCCACCACCATGATGCGTTCACTTTATACGGCAGCTACCGGCATGATAGCCCAACAGACACACTTGGATGTCATTGCCCACAACTTAGCCAACGTCAACACCACAGGTTTTAAGAAAAACAGGGCCGAATTCCAGGACCTTATCTACCAGACCCATAAGTTTGCTGGCACAGAGACCATAGGCGGGCAGCAGATCCCCGTGGGAGTCCAGGTGGGTCTTGGAACTAAAGTAAATACCACAGCCAAGATCCACACCCAGGGCGACTATGTCAAGACCGACAGCCCCTTGGACGTGGCAGTTGAAGGCGAAGGCTACTTTAGGGTCCTAAGAAACGGCGAGCTCTATTACACCCGCGACGGTGCTTTTAAGTTAAATAGTGACGGAGTCCTAGTAAGCCAGGACGGAAATCCCCTAGATCCTGAATTTATGGTCCCTGCTGAGGCAGTTCACATTGAAATAGACCCCTTTGGCTTTATAACCGCCTTGGATTCCAGGCAGAATATCTTAGCCGAAGGCCGCATCATGCTCTCCCGCTTCGTGAACCCCCCAGGACTCTTTGCCATGGGTTACAATATCTATGAACCCACAGAGGCCTCCGGTCCTCCCATAGACGGAAACCCTGGGGAAGAAAGCTTTGGCACTATAGCCCACGGCTTTTTAGAGCTCTCCAACGTGGAAGTAGTTATGGAGATGGTGGAGATGATAACCGCCCAGAGGGCTTATGAAATGAACTCCAAAGCCATCACCACCTCCGACGAGATGCTGGCTATAGCCAATAACCTCAAGAGATAAACTAGGCTCCATGGGACTAATTAAGGTTTTGTTTGGCAAAGCCAAATTCTAATACTACCCTATGGGAAAAAGGTAATTTTATAGATAAGGAGAAGGAAAATGAGCAATATTAAAAGTACGCCCAGGTGCGGTAGGTCTTTCTCCCTCTATATTGGCCTGTGCTTATCCATCCTCCTCTTGTCTACCGGCCCAGCCCTAGCCGGAGTAGCCGTCATCTTCCCCTCCCAGATTACAGTACAGAGCCCGAGGATAATCTTAGGGGATATTGCCAACGTGGCCTCGGACACTTTAGAAGATGAGACCTTAGCCAACATCCTTTCCGCTATTGACCTGGGCGAAAGCCCCGCCCCCGGCCAGGAGCTCACCTTACGCCGCCAGCAGCTTGAAACTAAGCTCCTTTCTTCAGGCGCTCCGGTAAACGATGCCCGCTGGCAGATACCTGAGACCCTTACTATTACCGGGGGCGGCCAGAAGACCGAAGCCGACTATATCCGCAAGATAATAGATGAATATCTGTCCAATACGGAGCCCTATAGTTCCGGACGCTACGAAATCCTCTCAGTTCGCAGTCCAAGCCCTCCTGCCCTTCCCAATGGCACTGTAAGCTACCGCTTTGCCCCGCAACCCTCCTCTAACCCCACCTATCTGTCAGGCACTATCTTTTTTTCCGTAAATGGGCAGGAATCCAGCCGCTTAAGGGTTACTGTCCAGCTGGAACTAGAGCTTCCCGCCTTAGTTGCCGCAAGAGATCTACCCAGGGGCCATATCCTTGCCGAAGAGGATATGGCAGAGAGCTATACTGCCTTTTCCCGAGCCAAGGGAGCTTTAACTTTAAGTCAACAAGCTGTAGGTCAGACCCTTAAGGTTAGCATCAGGGCCGGCTCACCTATCCACGACAGGGATCTGGTGCAAACAGCCATGGTTAATAAGGGTGAGACAGTAACCATTATTGCTCAATCCGGGGGCCTTAAGGTCACAGCTCTAGGGCAAGCCAAGGAAAACGGGGCCTTAGGTCAAACCATTTCTGTAATAAACCAAGACAGCAAAAAAACCATATCCGCCAAGGTCATAGGCCCTGGCCAAGTGGAGGTAGTTTTCTGAGCTAACACCTTAGGGTACTACCTTATTAAGTAGTTAAAATAAAACTAAACACAATTTATATTAGATTTTTACAGTTGACTTAGACCCTCTCCGCTAAAGTGATAAAAAAGATTGATATTTTCTCAAATATCTTTATTATATTTAGGCTCGAATCAGATTATGAGGGGAAAGAAAAATTCTTTCTAAAACTACCTTTAATGGGACAATTATTAGTAATTTGCCTAGTAAAATGAGCCCCCAAGGTCTCTTTTTGGTGCAATAAGGTCCCTTTTAGGTGCAATAGTAAGGGGACCTAAGGCCTATCTCCTAAATTATTGTCCCTAGCCTTCCAGGGCCTTTCTTGTCCTTCTAATCCCCTTTAGTTTTCCCCATCAACTGATTTTCAGGAATAAGAGTAAAGCAATTTCCGTTCCTTAAATCAATTTTCGGTGGACAAAAACTTCCCTACAAACTAAAACTTCCTAAAATATTTCTCCCTTAAACCTCTTTTTCTGATCCAAACTTTAGCCCCTAGCGCCAAACCCTGCTCCTAACAATACTTTTCAAGGGGCCCCCCAATTTTCCCAAAAAATGTAATGATTTCAAATACATAGCCAACTTGACCAAGGGGAGGCTATTTAATTTTAAGCCCTAAACCGCATATTTAAACCGATTTTCCAGAAAATGAAGCCCGCTCATCCATACTTGGCATCCAAATTGCTTTAAACCTTCTCAAGTTTAGCTGGCTTGGTTTTCAGCTTTCATATCAATACAGGTTATTCACCTGATAGTACTTAGGCCACAGGCCCAAAAGGAGTTTTGCACATGATTTCCAAATTGACCCAGAAGCGCGAAGGCTTCACCCTAATTGAGCTCTTAATCGTCGTTGCCATCATCGGCATCTTGGCTGCTATCGCTATCCCCCAGTATGCCAAGTATCGCAAGGGCGCCCAGGACAGCGCCGCTCAGTCCGCTTATCACAACATCGCCTTGGCAGAGGAAGCTTATTTCGCCAAGTACAACAAGTACATTGAGACCTACGGCACTCTTCGTTCCTATGCTGGTTTGACCAAGGATAGCAACGTCTATTATGACGCTTTGACTGTAACCGTTTCCAACGGCGTTGGCGCCTTTGAGTTTAAGGTTCGCCACCAGGCAGATGGTTCCACAACCTATGTATACAATAGTGCTGCTCTTGGAACCGACAAGGTTATTACCCTTGATTGGGAATCCGGTTCCCAGGCTACCCAAGTCTGGACCAACTAATCGGCCTTACTTGCTGAAAAACCTTCTTCATATATAGTATTTTATTTACTCAAAACCCGCGGATTGTAATCAATCTGCGGGTTTTGTTTTTTATTAAGAGTAAATGATATGCCAGATCTCGCTAATCACTCCGATTCACCAATAGCCTTTACTTCCAAGATAAAAGGATTTTGGGAATCAGATTTTGCGCTAGTCTTAATGGCTCTAATAATAGCGATTTTCTATATTATTTGCTCCAACCCTGGAATTGGCTGGCGGGATGGGCCTGAATTTGCAATTACCCCCGTTTACTTGGATGTTAGCCACCCATCAGGTTTCCCCACCTACAATCTCCTGGCAAAGATCTTTACCTGGCTTCCTTTTGGAGCCCTGGCCTTAAAGATTACAATCTTTACAGCCCTAGCCGGAGGCGCCTCTCTCTTTCTCTTCGCGCTTCTCTTAAGAACTCTCCACAATTTTAAGGATAATCCCGCCTATCTTTGGCTTTTTGCCCCCCTGGTCCTATTTGCTGTAGACAAAGCCGTCTTTTTATCCTCAACTGAGCTCGAAGTATACTCTTTAAACACAGCCTTTCTGCTTGTACTATTGTTTTGTGCCACAAAGTGGCGTATGGGAAAGGGGATCGCCTGGCTCTACTCCGGCGCTTTCATCTATGGAATAGCCTGCGGCAACCATGCGGCTTTGAGCTTATACCTACCAATCCTCCTCATGTTAAGCATCTGGGGAGGACCGCAAAATGAGCAAGATAAGGTTAATATTTGGAGCCATTTTAAACGGGTGGGCGCCCTAATTCCCTTCTTTATTCTAGGTCTTTCCGTTTACCTCCTTTTAATCATCCGTTCACAAACAAATCACCTCCCCTTCGACTTTGGGAGGACTAACACGCTTTCGCGCTTTTGGCTCCATATCTCAGACGCCAAGGATGCCCCCATACATTTTTATGGGTTGTCTGGTATAGGCAACTTCTCTTATTTGGTAAAGCTACAATTTAAGAACCTGTGCTCCCCCTTATTCTGGTTAGCTCTCCCCTTTTTTGCCTGGGGACTAAGGTATCTGTGGCGAACATTTCAGATACTTTCGGTGGCTCTACCAACTCTGATACTCATTAACTTTGTGTTTTTTTACTACTGGGTAGATGGTTCCAGTGCCTTCATACCGTCCATCACAGTGTTTTTTCTCATTGTGGCCTTGGGCCTGGGGGAACTGGGCCGGATACTTAATAGTGAAAAGTTCAGTTGGCTCAAAGAAAACATAGCAAAAATAGCAATATTG
>JAITII010000067.1 GCA_031279515.1 Deltaproteobacteria bacterium | reverse complement strand
CTGAGCGCAAGGCTTTAAAACAGTGTATTTTTAAATACCTGGAGTTCTATCAAAACAGCCTGCCGCTTTCCAACCGTTACTGGAAGGACCACTAAGCCACATAAAGCCTAAAAGGCCCAGTAAGCTAAAGAGCAAATACGTTTCCCTTTAATGGCAATAATGTTTTTAGTTATGATTGTGGAAAATTAGACTAAAAATTTAACTGGCAATACCCTGTATTTATGCTATACTTTATCTTGTTATTAGCTCCTTAGCCTTATATATGCCAGACCAATATCATTTTAAGCTCTTTTTGCCCCCAAAGGTCACCCTAAATGTCGAAAGACATACCCCCCAGAGACAGTGAAGACCAGTTAATCCGTCCCAACACCCTACTAGATTTTATTGGCCAAAAGGAATTAAAAAATCAGCTGGCCATTTTCATTGAGGCAGCCCGCCAAAGGCAAGACTCCCTGGACCACACCATATTCCACGGACACCCTGGCCTAGGCAAGACAACCTTAGCCAACATAGTTTCCAAGGAAATGGGTTCCAGCATCAAGACTACCTCAGGTCCAGTCATTGAAAAGCCGGGGGATTTAGCTGCGCTTCTTACCAACCTTAAATCCGGTGATATCCTCTTTATAGATGAGATCCATCGTCTGTCTCCGGTTGTGGAAGAAATCTTGTACCCCGCCATGGAGGATTTCAAGCTGGATATCATGGTGGGACAGGGCCCTGGTGCCCGTTCTGTAAGGCTGGAACTCCCCCGCTTCACCCTGGTGGGGGCTACGACACGGGTGGGGCTATTAACGCCCCCCTTAAGGGATCGCTTTGGGATCCAACTACGCTTGGAATATTACAAGCCTGAAGAATTAACCACCATCATTTTAAGGCTGGCCGATTGCCTAAACATAGACATAACTAATGACGGGGCCTTGGAAATAGCAAGACGCAGCCGAGGAACACCCAGAATAGCTGGAAGGCAACTAAGAAGGGTAAGAGACTTTGCCGAGATAAACAACAAAGGCAAGATTGACTTAAGTTGTTCAGATGAAGCCTTAACCCTCTTTGGCGTGGACACCCTAGGCTTAGATCAACTGGACCACCATATCCTCCGGGCCATCTGTGAAAACTACCAGGGGGGCCCAGTGGGTTTACAAACCCTAGCTGCCACAATAGCCGAGGAAGCGGAGACAATACAGGAAGTCTGTGAGCCATACCTCATGCAGGAAGGCTTTCTTGTACGCACAGCAAGGGGAAGAATGACAACTCCTAAGGCATACAGTCACCTGGGTTTAGCTCTCCCCAAGACCTTAAATTAAACCTAAAATCCGCAAATTTTAAATACCTACGTTGGCATAAAAATAATAATCAATATATGTGGAGAATCTTTTTGAATTACACCATATATTGTATGATATAAAAATATTATAGAAATGTTTTGACAAAAATTTCTTGGGTAGGTATATTAAATATACCTACCCAAGAAGGCTTAACCGATGACAACTATCATAAAATGTAAATCCGGAAAATACACTTACCTCTACGAATCAACATCTTTCCGAGATAAAAATGGAAAACCTAAAAACATTAGGAAATGTGTTGGACGCATTAACCCTATAACAGGAGAAGAAAATTATCATCCTGAATATCTTGAACGTGTCTCGGGTACCGATAAACAACCTGTCATAGACGATGATATACCTTTTTATAAAGCAGATTTGAAAACCGCACGCACTCAAACATATGGTGTCAACTATCTCCTGACGAATATAGCTAATTCTATAGGACTATCAGATACTCTAAAATTTAGTGTACCAGATTATCACGAGCATATACTAGCTTTAGCTAATTATTTGGTGGCTACTGAAGAACCAATGATGTACTGCCAATATTGGTTAGAAAAAAATTCTAATATAGAAGTAGAGGGACTTTCTTCACAAGCGATTAGCAAATTGCTCCTATCAATAACTGATGATGAAAGAATGTTATTTTTTAAAAAATGGGCAGAAAAGTGCTTAGAACAAGAAATTATTGCTCTTGACATAACTTCAGTTTCATCTTATTCAGAATTAGTTAATGCTGTATCATGGGGTTATAATAGAGATGCTGAAAAACTTCCCCAAGTGAATATTTGTCTTCTTATGGGAGAAAAGTCTGGGCTTCCAGTGTTTCCACTTGCATATAATGGAGCTATTAAGGATGTAAGCACTCTCAAGACTACGCTTAACACTCTACTAGATCTTAAATTATCAAATTTAACAATCGTTATGGATAAAGGATTTGCAAGTAAAAAAAATATAGATTTTATGCTGAATAATGAAGATAAAATACCTTTTATGCTTTCGATTCCAGTCACAATGAAATTTGCTCAAGATTTAGTGCAAGAAGAACGAAATAGCATAGATACACCTGAGAATACTATTGCCATTGGAAGTGATATACTTCGTGCAGTAACTAGAAATAAGTTGTGGGATAATATACATAAAATTCAAGCACATATTTTTTATAATGCAACTTCAACCTATACTAGGAGGAACGAATTGTATGGGCATATTTCTACATTGAGAGAGATGGTTTTATCAGGTGAATGTGATGAAAGTCACAATAGTGACATAGAAAAATATTTATTAATTAAAAAATCATCGAACAGTAAATCTGTTATATCAACTAAAATAAAATATGATATTATTGAGAAAGAGCTGTCAACTACAGGTTGGATGGTGGCTATTAGTAATTTCATTAAAGCTCCTAAAGAAGCTCTACAAATATATAGGAACAAAGATGTAGTAGAAAAAGCTTTTGGTAAGATGAAAAATTTTATTGATTTGGGACGACTTAGAGTTCAGAGCGATACAGCAATGCAGAATAAAATGTTTATTTCTTTCATATCTCTTATCTTAATTTCTTGTATTAATAATGTAATGATTGAAAATAATTTTTATATAAAATGGACGATGAAGGAACTATTTAAGATATTACAATCATGCGAAGCTATTTACATAAGAGGACAAAAAATATTACAACCGCTTACATCCAGTCATAAAGAAATTTTTTTAGCTTTTGGATTTGATTTACCTGAGTAGGTATATTTTTTGAGGGATTTTAGGATTAAAATATTCTTTCCCTTTCTGAAGAAATGTCTTAAGAGCACAATCAAAAAATGCCATTTAAATCCGTCTTTTTAACAAACAATCTTACTCCTTTTTTTCAACAACTGACTCAATAATAGTTTTCTAATGCCATTAAGTTTATAGTATTCATTGATCACAACGTAAAAATGACCTGTATAGCCAGATAAGTCAATCTTTAGACTATATATTGCCGATATTGCATTATATTTTTTCATGTTGAATTCTTTGATACTTTTTACATCATCATCTACATTCAAATTTAAACTTTAGCAACAATTAATGTGCTATTAACAGGAGATAATTATGGGAAATAATTCAGAGTCTAATATAGAGCCAGGTTGTGGGACCTATATAGTTTGTTTACTTATTTGTGCCTTTGGGTATTTGATATATCAAATTTCAAAGCTTCCAAGTGGAATTTTTTCTGGAGAATTTGGAGATAAATATTTTTTGGGTAATGTAGGTGAAGCCCTTGGGGTTGGAGTTATTTTAGGGCTATTTTTATTTTTGATTATCAAGGCTATAGCAGGTACTATCAATGCCGCAAAAAATAAAGCTCGAAAAGATGATTGAGTCATAAAATCAATATACTCGTCGTTAAAATGGCCCATAAATTACCACAACAATAAAAATAATGTCCAGATGGATTAGATAGGGGTACTTTTTTTGCGCGGACAACCTATAAATCACTTAATAGAGCTTTCTCACTAGGTACTCTATGAGAGAGCGTCTACATTAATTAAAATACATAATCATCATAGCTAATAATAATGCTATACAAACTAAATGATTAAAATATTTTAGATAGATAACTTGAGTAGCTTCTTTTATAGCTTCAAAAAAATTAGTGCGTAAAACTGAGAAAGACTACATCCAATTTCCTAGGATATATAGTTTTATAGTGTTGTTATCCATTTATGCACGAAAATTCTAGCTCAAGGTTAAAACTAGGTGTTTAAGCTGGCATCAAAAAGAATACTAGGAAATCTTATTTTTATTTCTTTTCCTTATATAGAAAAATAGTAAAAATATTAAAATACCTAAAATGCTAACAGTGCTTATTAAGTTGCCAATGGTGCTTCCGGTAAAAGTAGTAGTAACAAAGATTATACCCTTGTCAGGTAAATCAGAGATCAAAAGTCCATGAAAATTGATTATGAGGTTTTTACCATCTGTGTTAGAGTAATTTCTTTTCTGCCAAAATGTTTTGAGCTCGGCATTATATGGAATTCCATCAACAAATACTTGTACATCCATGAGTCCAGGATAATACAAAACATTAAGATAAAGATCGGTTTTTTTACCAACCATTTCATAATAATTTAATAAATCTACTGTGAATAATTTCTCTTTGCTATTGCCAATGTCATCAATTATGATTGTACCATCAGATACCCATGAACTATCGTTATCTGAAGGAGCAACTCTCATATAGCCATCATTTCCATAATATAAAAAATGTTGATCATGTATAAAAGAAGAATTTACTTTGACTGGTAATATTTCAGTAACATGACTTTGATTAATATAAGGAATAACGAGAATCATAGATGAAATAATAATGACAGAAGCAAAAGTTTGTTTTGAAAACTGGTTAATTTTTTGATTTCTTCTGAAATATTCTCTTAAAGCTAAAGGTCCCATTATAGTTGCTAATAGCTGGAAAAAGGCTATAAATCTGTAAGAAAATTGTACAACTTTCAAGGAATTTAAAGGTCCAATAAATATTATGGGGAAAACTATCAAAAACAAAATAAAGGAAGCAGTGATCACAGTAGGATAAAAATATGTTGATTCTTTAAATTTCCAATAAAAATAAATATATGCTGAATAAGAAATATAGAGCATAAAACCAATTTGAAAACGACCAAAATCCATTGTATCGTGCTTACCTAACCAGGTACTATCTCGAATACTTAAAAGTGATAGTATGGGTACATGATAAGAAGTAACCATTAAGGATATTTTATTATAGATTTCATATTTAATTGAGAGATCATTGTAAAATATTATTGGATAGAGGTAGACCATGGTAACTAATAAACTTGTGATTGCTAATAGAAAAAGGATAAAACATTTTTTTACAAAATTATTTTTTGTATTAACATTTTTAAATTTTTGTTTTATCAAAAAAACAATTAAATAAAGGAGCAAAAAGATAAAACCAAAAAAATAGAAAAAAGTGGACATAATGGTGTGGGACAACAGCAATGCACAAATAGAAAGAAAGGCAAACACAATATATTTCATTTTTTTGCTTAAAACTGCTCTGAGGGTGTAATAAAGCACCATAGGAAATAAACAAAAAGCGAAATATTCTGGGATAGCACCGCGCAACACTCTGTCAGTTGATAGATAGGGGCCCGTTATAAATAGAAAAGCACCAACCGCAGCTATTATGTTTGAAAATGTTAAGTATTTAGTTAATTTCCATGAATAAACAAATGCTAAGGACATCATAAAAATTATAGTTAAAACGTAACCTAGTATAAGATCCCTAAAAATGAAAGATACTAAAGCAATAGCTATATGACTGAGAGGTGAATAAAACTGATGGATTGGGTATCCATCACCATAAAGCAATATAGGGCTTGTCCTTGGAATAATTTGACCTTCTGAAAGAGTATCCCTTGCGCCTGCTGAAATTACTAATGTGTTAAACTGATCAGGATTTACCACGTTTATAATTCTATAATGAGTTGCTTCAGAACCACAAAGGACTACTGATACTAGAAAAGCTAAAATCCAAAGTTTTACCGATTCATTTTCTACTATAAATTTTTGATAAAAGGTTTTATATTGAGAATTAATATCGTCAGATGATTTATCTATATTTTTTGGCATAAACATGTTCCTTGCTATTGCTGAGCTAGAAATCATATAATTGAACTAGGGAGGAAAAGCCTTCAACAATTTAACATGTAAAAGCTTGATACAATATTTAGTATCAATATAATTTTTCCCTCATATTATATATTTGAATTTTTAATCTTTCAAGTTTTCAGGACTTTTTACCTTGTGATCATCAAAAGCTTTAAATAATCGCCTTTTTCGCGATAATAAACAGCAACTTCTAGTCTAGCTTTCAAGGTTTCTAAGTGTTCTTTCCCAAAATGTTCTTCCAGGAAAAAAAGTAAATCATTGAAAATTGGTAGGTTTCATCAAAACTGGCTCTTCGGATAGCTTTTTAGCTAATTCTCTTTTTGTAGCAAGTAGCAGGATCTAATGGACCAAGGGAAGCCGGCTCTCCTTTAACCCTAGCTTGGATGGTTTCTATGTCCTGGTATTGGATAAGCACAGTGCTATGTAATAGCCACAATTATTAATGTTAGTTTTTTAAAGTGTAATATGGCTTAAGCTACTTAAGTTACTGTAAGCTGTTATCTGGACAATGGGAATCATAAGGCCTACTAGCGCAAAATTATTTTATAGATATTATATATGTTTATTTATTTATATAAATACTATATTAACTATAATATCTTAAAAAACTTTATAAATACCTTTTCTACTCTTCTAGCCTCAATGCCCGCTAGCTAACTTAAAAATACCAAAAGCTACCCCTGGCATAATTACAACAATGTCATTAAATATCATCTTCTTAAGTTCGATTGATATTGGCTTATACAGGGCATTTGGGCCTATGGCCACATATTTAAACTTGCTTACGCTTAGGAACTTTGTTATACTCATTAAGTTTGATCTTTACTGCCTAAAAGACACGTTTTTGTCATTTTAGGTAATTTATCACAAAAGTGTCCCATTCCTAGGAAGGTGCCCAGATGGGTCGTAGGGACGCTCAAGATCTTAACCTTTAAGGAGTACATCTAAGATCATGTCTTTAATCAGTATGAAACAGCTCCTGGAAGCCGGAGTCCACTTCGGTCACCAGACGCGCCGCTGGAACCCCAAGATGAAACCTTACATCTTTGGGGCCCGCAATGGGATCTACATAATCGACCTCCAGAAGACCGTGCAACTTTTTAAAGTGGCTTACAACTTTGTTGTAAAAACGGTCTCCGACGGCCGCAGCATCCTCTTTGTGGGAACCAAGAAGCAGGCTGCAGATGCCATCCAGGAAGAAGCCAACAGGGCTGGGATGTTCTACATTAACTCCCGCTGGCTGGGCGGCACCTTGACAAACTTCGTTACCATCAAGCAGAGCATAGAGCGTTTGAAAAAGCTCGAGCAGATGAAACAGGACGGCAGTATAAACCTCTACTACAAAAAGGAGATAATCCAACTGGAAAACCAGATGGTAAAGCTCCGGAAGAACCTGGGCGGTATCAAGGAAATGGACCGCCTGCCGGGCGCCCTTTTTGTCATAGACCCCAGACGGGAGAACATCGCCACGGCAGAAGCCAGACGCCTGGGCATCCCGGTGGTGGCCGTGGTGGACACCAACTGCGACCCGGACGAGGTGGACTACATCATCCCTGGCAACGACGATGCCATCCGAGCCATAAAGCTCATGGCCTCCAAGATGGCCGAGGCCTGCCTCGAGGGCCGCGCCCGCTGGGAAGAGCAGGCCAGGGGCGGTAGGTTGGATAAAGAGGCTGAGGATATAGTCGCCCAGGGCGACTCGGCCTTACCCCCTCTGGAAAGCGAGGTACTGGCTGCCGAAAGTGCACCGGAAGGCTCGTCGGCCCCTGTCTACGACGACACCTTCAACCCGGCACCTGACACCGAATAACTAGAAAATCATAAGGCCCCTTAAGATAAAGTATCTTTTGGGGCCTTAACACAAAAGATTTTGAGACCCCCTATATTGGTGGACTCTCCAGGCCAGTTCCCTAAAAAAATGGGACAGAGATGCTTTTAATATGGAAATTACTGCAAAGATGGTTAAAGAGCTCCGGGACAAAACCAACGCCGGAATGATGGATTGCAAGAAAGCTTTAATTGCCACAGGTGGCGACATGGAAAAGGCCAGGGATTGGCTCCGTGAAAATGGTCTCGCTACAGTTAACAAAAGATCCGGCCGGATAGCCAAAGAAGGCGTGGTGGCCTCTGCTATCTCAGAGGACCTCAAAAGAGGAGCAATAGTTGAGTTCAATACGGAAACCGATTTTGTAGCCAAGTTGGATTCCTTTAAGAAGCTCGCTGATAATATTGCTAAATCACTCGTCATGCATGAAGAGTGTCCGGCCGACATTGACGGACTTTTAGCCAGCAAATGCCCAGAGTGCGGCACTGTTTTTGCTGAACTCATTAACGAAAATACTGCCACCACCGGGGAAAAATCCGAGATCCGCCGTTTTGAGGTCATGAGCACTGAAGGAAACGCCTTTGTGCACAGCTATAACCATGCTGGGCATAAACTAGCATCCTTAGTTGCCCTAGAAGTGGAAAAACCAGGCAACACGGCCGCCGAAGCAGAGGTGGCACATGGCATCGCTATGCAGGTTGCTGCCACCAATCCCCTGGTGATTAGTAGAGAAGATCTTCCCCCTGAGGCTATAGAAAGGGAGCGCAAAGTCTTTACAGAAGTTGCCAAGAATAGCGGAAAACCGGAAAAAATCTGGGATAAAATTATAGACGGCAACTTCAATAAGTACTACAAGGAGGTCGTTCTTTTGGAACAGGACCACATAAAGGAGACTAGCTACACTGTGCAATCCTGGTTAAATACCTTCAAAGAGTCCTTAGGAAAGATTAAGATCATAAGCTTTGTCCGCTACCAGCTAGCTGAGGAAGTTTTGATAAGTGACAACCAGCAATAACAAAGAGGAAAAAGATAAAGCCGCTGCCCCTTGTAGTCCGTACTCAAGGGTGCTTCTCAAGATCTCCGGCGAAGCCCTCCAGGGAAAGCAAGGTTTCGGACTGGACCCAGACACCTTAGACAATATAGCCCTCCAAATAGCCGACGTGGTTAAAGAGGGCGTGAGCATAGGACTCGTCATTGGCGGCGGCAATATCTTTAGGGGCCAACTTCTGGCCCAAAGGGGCATGGCTCGCGTGACTGGCGACCACATGGGCATGTTAGCTACAGTCATTAACGCACTAGCCCTCCAAGATAGCCTGGAACGCAGGGGCCTGGACACTAGAGTTCAGAGCGCCATCAAGATGACCGAGTTCACGGAACCCTTCATTCGTCGCCGGGCTATACGCCATCTTGAAAAGGGCCGCATAGTGGTCTTTGCTGCAGGCACCGGCAACCCCTTTCTCACCACAGACACAGCGGCAGTCTTACGCGCTAGCGAAATAGGAGCAGAGGTCATCTTAAAGGCCACCAAGGTTGAAGGTGTGTACGATAAGGACCCTGTTACCTATCCAGACGCCAAATTCTATCCCACCATCACATACATGGAGGCTATCCAGGCCAAACTAAGGGTCATGGATACCACTGCCATGTCCCTTGCCATGGAAAACCGCCTGCCCTGCGTGATTTTTAACCTCCTTACCACAGGCAACATCAAAAAAGCCGTCTTAGGTGAACCTGTGGGCACCATGGTAACCCCTGACTAAGGGAAAAACCCCACTTTGGAGAAGCTTATGTTGGAAGATATATACTCGGATCTAAGATCCCGCATGGACAAGACCTTAAAGGCCCTGGAAAGGGATTACCAAAAATTTCGTACTGGCAGGGCCACCCCTGCCATTCTAGAAGGACTTTCCGCCAACTACTATGGTACTGCTACCCCTCTTTCCCAGATGGCCTCAATTAGTGTACCCGATCCTAGGACCTTATTATTGCAGCCCTGGGACCAGTCCATTTTGCCCGAGATTGAAAAGTCCATTTTAAAATCTGACTTGGGTTTGACCCCGCAAAACGACGGCAAAGTTATCCGAATAAATATCCCTGTACTTTCTGCGGAAAGGCGCAAAGAACTGAAAAAACTTGTAAATAAGACTGGTGAAGAGGCCAAGATAGCACTGCGCACCGTCCGCAGGGATGCCAATGAGCAAATTAAAGAACTTAAAAACTCCAAAGAAATCTCCGAAGACCAGCAAGCCAAGGCCGAAACCCAGGTCCAGAAGATTACTAATGAGTTCGTAAGTAAAGTAGATCAAGTTAGTGCAGCCAAAGAAAAGGAGATCATGGAGTTTTGATATCCTAAAAGCTAAAGAGAATAAAAATATTCCCCATAGGCGCCTCAAGGAGGGTTCATGCGACAAAGGCGTAAAGTACTCACTCCAGGGAAAATAATCGCCATCTATTTTATGGCTTTCCTCATAGTCCTTGTCCATGAAGCGGACAAGGTTGCCTCCTGGCTGGAGGATTTGGGACGCAAGGGGGACAGCTATCCCTTTCTTTTGATCTTGAACTGGGGAGCAGACTTAAAAATCGAGGCCCAGAAACTTGGCCTTGTGGCCTTAAAAGATAAGGAAGTGAGCTTTTTTGAAGCCATTACCCCCCGAGGCACCTTTGGTTCCGTGGGAAATCTTACCCCCACAAGCCCTCCGGTACCTGCAAACGCCAATGTGCCCCCGCCTGTGCCGCAAACTAACAACAATGTGCCGCCTGTGCCGCAGACTAACATCAATGTGCCGCCCGGGCCGCAAACTAGCATCAATGTGCCGCCCGGGCCCAACCTGGAGTCAAATGAACTCCCAGCCACCATTCCCCAGGCAGCTCCTGGGGTGCCTACTACTATACCCCTTAATATTCCGGCCCCAGAGTCCGACTCTGAGGTCCTTATTTACGAAATAAAAAGTTCCCCCCAGTATAAAAATATCTTGCTTTTGGGCGACTCTTTCATGGTGGAGGGCCTGGGCCCTGTCCTGGAGCATGAGCTTAATCGCATACCAGAACTCACTGTAAACAGAGAATTTAAATCCGCAACTGGACTGTGCCGGCCTGACTTTTTCGACTGGTTCACTTTCTTTAAGGAGCAGCTTGAGTTAAGAAAGCCGGAACTGGTCATTATCTCAATAGGCGCCAATGATACCCAGGATATAGTGACAGAAGACAGGGTACGCTACCACGTGACCTCAGAGGGCTGGAACGAGGAGTATGGCACTAGGGTCCAGAGGATCTTAGATATGGCAGCCGATGCCAATGTCATGGTCTTCTGGCTGGGACTGCCCATCATGGGCAAGAAACCCTATAACGAGAGGGTCCTCAATATAAACCAGGTGGTAGAAAAAACCTGCTCTGAGACCTTAAATTGCCGTTTCTTTGATAGCTGGTCCCTTTTGGCCGATGAAAACGGCAATTTCACAAACTACATGACAGGACCCGATGGTAAGCACGTAAGAATCCGCGCCAAAGATTCCATCCACCTCACTGAAAAGGGGGCTACTATCATAGTAAACGCCTTCCTTTCCTATGCCGGCACCTGGGGCATTTACGGAGTAGGAGGCCCTAATCTTCCTATTACCCAGGTAGCTACCCTCCAAGGGGAGGCTCCTTTAGAAGATACTACTGTAGCGGAAAACGCAGAGCCGGGCCCAGAGGAAGATACTCCTTCAGAGACCCAAGTTAGTGTGGAAGAGACTTCCGCAGAGGAGAGTTCAATCCCCTTTTCCCTCACCTTGCCCTCAGCCGAACTTCCTTTGAGAACCCCGGCAACCTTAATGGAAGTAAATCTCCCTTCTAGAGCTCGCGGAAGAGAGACCAGCTATCTTATGTATCTGCCTGGCCCTGAGACCCCTAGGCCCACTATTATTTTGCTCCACGGCACCCAAGAAAGTTACCTGGTATGGAAGGACCGCTTTGGCAGACAATTATTTGATCTGGCCAATGAGCTGGATATAAATCTGGTGATGCCGGATGGGGACCTATACGGCTGGTACTTAGATAGTCCGATAAAAAAGAACTCCCGCCTGGAGCAATACATCATGCATGAGCTCATGGGAGACCTCTTGACCCGCTTTTCTCTAGACAAAAGCCGCATGGGGATATTGGGGATCTCTATGGGAGGGCACGGGGCCTTGACCCTCTCTTTAAAATATCCCAGCACCTTTAAAGCCCTAAGCTCAATTAGCGGACTTACGGATCTTGCCCTCCACAGCCAGGACAGTTTAGGGGAAAACCTGCACCTGGAAGAGGTCTTGGGACCCTATAGTACCCATAGCTTGGATTACCTCAAAAATAGCGCCTATCACCTCACCCGCCAAAATCCCCAGGCACTTTCCCAGAGCTCTATCATCTTGGAGGTGGGCCTTTCAGATCCCGTGACCTTAGCTGAAAACCGCCAATACCATAGGCTTTTGGGGGAACTGGGCCTCCAGCACGAGTACTTGGAGTCCAGGGGCGGCTTTTCCTGGGACCTGTGGCAAAACAAGGTACCTGAACACATAGCCATCCTGGCGCAAAAACTAAAATAGTGGGCACTTTATGAAAAACTTATCACTCCTTGCCCCCTATTTTAAAAAGAGCGTCCTAGCTTTGAGCCTAGGCTTTGTATTCCTCATGCTCTGCGACTTTGGGCAAATGGTCATTCCCAGGCTGGTAGGGCACATAATAGACCTCTTGGCAGAAGATGCTGGGACCGGCTATTTTAAGCTAATATGGGTAATAATGGCCATTGCCCTCATGGTGGCTATCTTGCGCTATGGCTGGCGGCACCTTATCTACGGCTTTTCCAGGCGCATGGAAAAGGCTCTGAGGCAAAGGCTTTACTCCAACTTTGTGTCCTTATCACTTAGCTGGCACAACGTCAATTCCTCCGGGGATTTAATGGCCTTGGCCACCAATGATATAGAAGCTGTACGCCTGGCTATGGGTTTTGGACTTGTGAGCCTTATGGATGCACTGGTCCTGGGCTCTGCCGCCATTTTATTCATGCTCTCCATCAGCCCCAGTTTGTGTCTTTTCGCCTTTGTGCCCCTCCCTTTAATTACCGTACTTACAAGTTTTTTCGGACGCCGCATCTATAGGAGGGTCCTAGAGACCCAGAATATCTTCGGTGCCTTGACGGAAGTGGTACGGGAACATATCTCAGGCTTAAAGGTCATAAGGGCCATGGCCCTAGAAGATCTAGCCAAAGATGAGGTCAATAGGGAGGGCATAAAATACATGAATCGCAACATCCATGTCTCTGTGGTCATGGGACTCTTTTTCCCTCTTTTGAGCCTTTTAACTAACCTTGCCATAGCTTTAACCCTCTTTTTTGGAGGCCGCTATGTGATCTTTGGGGACATTAGCCCTGGAGAATTCGTAGCCTTTTTAAGCTATTTGGCCCTTTTAGCCTGGCCTCTTATGGCCATGGGATTCACCATCGGACTCTTGCAGCAGGGCCTGGCATCTTTAACGCGCCTGGCCAGGGTCTTAAGTGTAGAAGAGATAGAGGTTCATCCAATAGCTACTAGTAAAATATTGGAGAAAAAGCTAGAGTCCATTGAATTTAAATCCGTCACCTTCACCTATCCCGGGCGCAAGGAGCCGGCTTTAAGGTCTCTGTCCTTTAGCTTTCCAGCAAAATCCATAACCGCTTTAACCGGCCCCACGGGCAGCGGCAAAAGTACTTTAGCAGCGCTCCTTGTGGCCCTCTACGAGCCAGATAGCGGAGAGATCTTAATAAACGGCGTTCCCAGTACAGAATACTCTTTAAGTTTCTTAAGGTCCCTTTTTGCCTACGTCCCCCAAGATGGCCATATCTTTACAGGCACCCTTTTAGATAATATCGCCTTTGGAAAACCAGAAGCTTCTGAAGACGAGTGTTTAGAGGCAGCCCTTAAAGCAGGGCTTACCTTGGAAAAATGGGTCTTTCCCGACGGTCTTTATACCAGAGTCGGGGAAAAGGGCATGACCTTATCCGGAGGTCAGCGTCAACGCCTAGCTTTAGCCAGGGCTATACTTTCCGATCCCGACTATCTTATCCTGGACGATACACTTTCCGCTGTGGATGCCAGCGTGGAAGACAAGATCTTAAATAACCTCATAGAAAGCCGTCAAGATAGAGGGACTCTCATCATAAGCCATAGGGTGACCTCTTTAAAAAGAGCAGACAATTTTCTGGTCCTGGAAAAAGGGACCCTTTCTGCCATGGGGACTTTTAAAGAGCTGCAAAAAAATTCACCCTACTTTAAACGCATCATGAACCTAGCCAACCTTGGGATAGACATAGTTCCCCCGCCCAAGTCTTTAAGCCTGGAGCCAAAGGCCACCTTTACTAAACGCAACTTAGATAGCTAACCTTCCCCTTGAAAGCTAAGACCATGCAAGACGAAGAATACCGTCCCATAAAGAGAAGCGATATTCGCCTTTTAGCTTCCCTGTGGCCCATGACCAAGGCCTTTAGGCCCCTCTTGGCCGTGGGGATCCTCATGATAGTTTTAGCTTCCTTAGTAAGCGTGGTCTTCCCTTATCTCACTAAAGTTGCCATCGATAGCTACATCCTTCCCTTAGGACGGGTCATAGGAGATCCTAGTAGTATTCCTTCTGACCTTAGAAACAGATTGAAAGATGAGGACTTTATCTTTAGCGGCCAGGAGGGGGTGTATTTTATTGAAGCAAATAAAGCTGAACTCATAGACTCGCGCCAGGAAAAGGCCCTTATTGCCTTGGGGCTCTTAGAGCCCGATCGCTATTACCTAAGAAAGATAGAGGGAAGCTTTACCCAAGAAGAGGCCTTCCTACTAGCATCCGAATCTTCTGGCCTAATTTCGCTTTATCCTTACTACATAAGTGTCAAAGAAAAGGATCTAACCCTCTTTCCAGATGCTTTTAGCGTAATACTAAGGAGCTCAGATCTCTCTGGACTTAAGACTCTGGCCATCCTCTTTGCAGTCCTTATGATCATTAGCTATTTCTTTGACCTGGGTCAGAGGGTAATTTTAGAGACCGCCTCCCAAAAGCTGGGATACCATCTAAGGCAAAGATTATTAGATCACCTCTTTGGCCTTTCCCAGAGCTTTTTCGACTGCCAGGAGGCAGGAAGACTTACCTCCAGGCTAACTTCAGACATCAACAATATTAATAACCTCATAAAGTCCACAGCTGCGTCCTTCTTTAGCGATCTCTTAAGCCTTTTTGTCGTCATCGTCATCATGTTCGCCCTCTCGCCCATGCTGGCTTTTATCGCACTTTTAATAACACCTTTGGTAATCTTGGCCTCCTTATATTTTAGTAAGATTGCCCGAGGCCTCCAGCGCAATTTAAGGGGCAAGATCTCGGCCATTAACCAAAACTTTGCCGAGACCAGAGCAGGCATGTCCATAATCCAAGCCTTCAGGCAAGAGGAATATGCCTCTGGGACCTTTGAGGCCTTAAATCACGACAACTATATGGTTGGCCTAAGGCAGGTTCATTCCTTTGCTATATTTTTACCTTTGGTGGATCTTATAGCCTCTTTGGTCTTGGGACTCATCTTGTGGTTTGGGGGCCTTATGGTCTTCGACAATGCGGTAAGCCTGGGAGTCCTGGCAGCCTTTGTGGGCTATGCCAATAGATTTTTTGCACCAGTGAAAGATTTGGCGGAAAAGGTCAATACCTTCCAATCCGCCTTTGCTTCCATGGAAAGGATAAACGCCATCTTCGATGAGACGGATAGGACGGTACCCCATGGCACCCCGCTTGTGCCCATCTCCGGGGGTGGAGAGATAGAGTTCAAAAACATCTCCTTTAAATACGGACCGGATCTGCCTTTAGTCTTAGACGACATCTCCTTTACCTTTATGCCCGGCCAGTCCATAGCCATAGTAGGAGAGACAGGTAGCGGCAAAAGCAGCATCATAAACCTCATGCTGCGTTTCTACGATCCCGACGAGGGAGCCATCTATTTTGACGGACAAAACTTAAACCAACTGGATCTTTCCCTCCACCGCAAACGCATTGGTCTAGTTACCCAAGACGTGTACCTATACTCTGGGACAGTAATGGATAACCTCAAATTGGGCCGCGAAGACGTCTCAGACTCCGTAGCCCGCCAAGCTGCGGTGCAGGTGGGGGCAAACCTCTTTATAGAAAGACTCCCCCATGGCTATGATGAGCGCCTAGGAAGCGAAGGCAAAAGCCTATCTGCCGGCCAGCGGCAACTATTGGCTTGCGCAAGGGCACTAATAAATGCCCCCCAGATAGTCATCCTAGACGAGGCCACAGCCTTTGTGGACTCGGAGAGTGAACTTCTAATATCCCAGGCGATGCATACCATCTTCGAGGGACGCACCTCCATAGTTATCGCCCACCGCCTATCCACCATCCGTAATTGCGATAGAATCCTTGTCTTAAATCATGGTAAAATAGTGGAACAAGGAGCCCACACTGAACTACTAAAGCTCCAGGGCCTCTATTATCACTTGGCATGTCTCCAGAGCATAGAGGGTGTGAGCTAGTAGCACCTTTACCAAAAGTACTAGACTATGAGACGAACGGACTATAAAAAGAAGCTCTCACCCGAAGATTACCGCTTTCCGGGTACACCCCCCAGCATCCAGAGGCTATTGGCCGGTTCCCTTAAAAAGGGGCGCCTGGGCCTAATTTTACAAAATAGCCGGCTCTTTGATTGCTTTACCCAGGTGGTGGGCCCAAAGATCAGAGAACACGCAGCGCCCTACGCCTACCAGATGGGAAAACTATACCTAAGAGTAGATAGTCCCCACTATCTAATGCTCTACAAATACCAAGAAAAAGAGTGGGTGAAAGCTATTAATATCGAAATGGGGGTGGAAATTCTAGAAACTATTCTTATGAAAGTACTTCCCCCAGAGGCCCCCAACCCAGAGGTCCAGGAAGATGTATCTCCCTTTAACTCCAATAAATGGAGTGAGGATTAGCCGATATTATTAAAATGGGGGTAGACTTTCTAGAAAGTTCTACCCCCACACAAGGCCTAAAATAAAATAGCCCAAAAAAATCGCCTATCCTCCAATAAATGGGGCTAGGATTAGCTTAAAAGCTTGGGCCTAAACCAAAGAGCGTCTCTTTATAGAGCCCCCAAAAAACTAATTAGAGCTTATCCGCAAAGGTTGCAGGAATCACTGTCGCAGGTTAAAAGAGTACTTTCAGCTGGGCCGTCATCTTTCCAGAAGGGTGAAAGCCCCCTTAGCTTGGCCACTATAAGTGGGAACTTTTCCAGGGCAAAATCCACTTCCTCTTCTGTATTGTAGGTACATAAAGAAAGTCTGATAGAGCCGTGGGCTGCAGTAAAGGGGACTCCCATGGCCCTTAGGACATGGGAAGGCTCCAGAGACCCAGAGGTGCATGCCGAACCAGAAGACGCGCAGATCCCATAGTGGGACAGATGGAAGAGGATGGATTCCCCTTCTATGTACTCAAAACTAATGTTAGTGGTGTTGGGAAGGCGGTTTACCCTGTCGCCATTGACCATGGAATAGGGGATCTTCAATAAGCCCTCTTCTAACCTATCCCTTAAGGCCTTGACCCTGGTATTTTCCTCTCCCAGGCGCAAGCCAGCGAGTTCTGCGGCCTTTCCTAAACCAATTATATAGGGGACATTCTCAGTTCCGCCCCTGCGCCCTTCCTCCTGGTGTCCGCCCACCAAGAAGGGTGAGAACTTCAGCCCCTTACGTACGTAGAGGGCCCCTATGCCCTTGGGGGCGTGGAGTTTGTGACCAGCCAAGGAGAGCATATCAATCTTAGAGCCTCTCATATCCATGGGGATCTTGCCCACAGCCTGGACTGCGTCGGTGTGAAAGACTACCCCGCGCTCATGGCATATGCCGGCTATCTCTTCCACTGGGAAGATGACGCCAGTTTCATTGTTAGCCCAGTGAAAACTTACTAGTGCCGTATCCGGAGAAAGCGCCCTTAAGAATTCCTCCATGTCAAGGCGGCCGTACTTGTCAACACCAATCTCGGAGATCCTGTAACCCAGGCGCCTTAAAAGTGGGACATTATTTATGACAGCTGAATGTTCCACCCTACTGGTGATTAGGTGTTTCTTATCCGGCTGGGTACGGATGGCAGACCATAGAGCCGTATTATCACTTTCCGAGCCGCAGGAGGTGTAGATTATCTCGTCCGGCAAGCACCCTAAAAGATCTGCCAGGTGTTGCCGCGCCTGGCGTATATAGGGAGCTACTTCCCCGCCCTTGTGGTGCATACTGGAAGGATTACCATATAGTTCTTTAAAAAAAGGCACCATGGCTTCAAAGACTTGAGGGTCAACCTGAGTTGTGGCATTGTTGTCAAAATAAATTGTTTTCATATCTTTGTTCTCTACCTTCAGAAGATGAAGGCGGATGCTTAAAGTTCAGATGGGAAGCTTTTTTAATCCGGCAATTTACAAATTCGCGCGAAAAAAGAAAATAATCTAGGAAAATGGCCGGAAAAAAGCGTGCAAAAGGGCGCTATAAGACCAGAAGGCCCTTTTGCAACAAAAAAAGCCTGACAATTAGGCGTGGTACTCTTTAACAACTATGTGATCGTCGACCAAGGCCCGCAATCTTTCAGTGACAAAATCCGCCAAAGTTGCTTTCGAGGCCGGGCAGCTTGCGCAGGCACCCTTTAAGGTGACTAAGACCTCATAGCCATCAACGTCCACGAGCTCAATATCCCCGCCATCACGCATCAAGGCAGGGGCTATCTGGGTATTTATTGCCTCTTCTATGAGCTTAATGCGTTTTAGGGCGGTCATGCGACCGGGTTTGACTTCGCTTGACCGGCTAGTCTGTTGATGGAGGATCCTGGCTAAAAGCTCTTCCAGCTTGGGTTTGCACTGACCACAGCCACCACCGGCTTTCGTGAATTGGGTAATCTCTTCCACCGTGGTAAGGCGGTTGGTCTTCACAACCTTTTCAATTTCCACATCAGTAACGCCAAAGCACTTGCAGATGACCTCCCCCTGGGCGCTTTTCACCGGTACGCCACGATAGTTGGCCACTGCCGCCTCTAGAGCCTCCTGGCCCATGACTGAACAGTGCATCTTCTCCCGAGGCAGGCCCCCAAGGTACTCAGCTATGTCTTGATTGGTTATTGCCAGGGCTTCATCCAAGGTTTTGCCCTTAATCATCTCGGTTAAAGCCGAGGACGAGGCAATGGCACTGGCGCACCCAAAGGTCTGGAACTTAGCGTCTTCAATTAAATCCTTGTCTTTATCCACCTGGATGGTTAGCCGTAAGGCATCGCCGCAAGATAAAGAACCCACCTGGCCTTCCCCGTCTATACGGGGCACCACACCCACATTACGAGGATTTTCAAAATGATCCATTACTCTATCGGTATATTCCCACATATTAAAGGCACTCCTTGGCGCCAGAAGCTTTGCCTGACGCCCATTCGCCGCTAAAGAGGCAGCAAATGTCATTATAAAAGTATTTTACAAAACTTACAATCTAAAGGTTGACAAGCATAAAAACTAGTTAAAAACACATAAAAAATATTATAACTTTGAATAAGTTAACTACAATAAAAAATAATTATAAAAAATAAAAATAAATTAGAGATAAACACAGAGGGCCAGCTGGCGGTATTGACATTGTCAAGGTGAAAAGAATCACCTAAGTAAATAGAAAATAATCACCAAAGCGCCTAAGGTCAAGACACTTTAGCTACAATTTACATACAAACGCAAAATTTTCCCAGTGGTAAAAAAAGCTGACCATCTTATCCATTGGCAGCTAGCAATATTAGGACAAGGATAAAGGTAGAAGAAGGGGAAACTAGGGTAAATTTTACCCTTGGTAACAAAAAAGCTAAATGGGTTTGGGGTAGATTTCCGCCGGGGTTGCCGGTGCCGCCCTAAGAGCCGGAGTATTGGAACCTAGGCGATCTTTAATTTCACAAGGCACTTTTCCCTCCGCTCTCTTTTCCAGTGCAGTGGAAAAATTTCTTATGACTGGAAGCATGGGATCCGTACGGCGCATGGGTTTAGCCGAGACAATGCGTAACTCAGGGAAGTCAGCTTTAGTAGCCAATGTGGGTACAGCAGCCCTGTGCCTATGGATTGGACACTCAGGGTTAATCCGAATTGTGGGAAGAAAGGTGCCCGATACCGAGAGCGCAGGACTCATGGGATAAGCCCTTAAAATAGGTAAGGCCCCTTTAAACTTTTTCATGGGCATGGCCGGGACTATGCGGCGGGCAGGGGGAGGAGAGATAACCCGAAACACGGGGACCTCAGGAAGGGTACGATGAGCTGGAGGCTCTGAAATGGAACGCCTTATGGGGACAGCCGCTGAAATCCTTATCCTGGGCGCCCTGGGTGTTTCACGGGCAGCGGGGATCTCGGGGTGGGCCCTTAAAGTCAGGGATCTTTCCTTATGCCTGGTGCTTGGTGGGGCGCCAGGCTCTTTGGTGGAAGGAGGACCGGAATAGGGACGAACCATGGGAAGCTTGCCATCAACTGCCGGAGTGGCCTCTTGTCCCTGGGAATCTATATTTTCTGGGTTATTGTTAACTATCTCGTCCATGGGCTCCTCCTCTAATGCAAAAGGTGGAAAAGACAATAAATACTATCATTATGTTAAATTATATAAAATTAGACATAAAAATGCTTAAGTAAATGAGTAAATTAAGATACAAAATCATTAAAAAATAATATACTATAAAAAACTATCATTGTCCTGTATAATTACACAAACATCTTGATACTAAACATAAACTTACTGATAGCATGTATAATTAGAAGAGATCATAAAAAAATTTTATCCCAAAGTGCTCTTGTAGTCAAGCCAACGGTGCTCAAAGGTGCCTTAAGCTGGCTATTTTTGAGGGCTTTGCCTGATACAATTTTAATTCTGGAGCATAAGCTAATTTTATATTTAATGATCCTAAGCTAATAAGCCCGCAATATCTGTAAAGAATAAAAATGCAAACTATATAATGCCGCACGAAAATAAAATATAGCTAAATATTGTGTCAAGATTTAACATGCTGCAGTCTTAAACTTTTTTCCTATCAAATATTAATAGTCTAGCCGTCTTATGAAAAAGATCCCCTGGCCAAGAGAAAGGGTAAGATTATCAAGAGAAAATATATGACACTGAAAAAAGAGTTAAAAAAATTTGGTGAGAAAAAAAGATGACAATAGAGTGAAGGTAATATATTACGCAAATTAAAAGAGAAAAACTTTAAGGAAATCTAAAATTTTTATGAGATTTAGCTAGAGATAAAATTTAAAATAACCTACAATCTCTGCTAATACGAGATAAAAAAATAATTTCAGACAAAAATTTTTGATTAAGTTAGAACGGAGAAAAAAATATCTTAAAAAAACTTTGAAAAAAGTATCACTTTGTTAAAGCATTTTCGAAGGAACATAAGCTATGAATTTTAAACAGATCCTTAAGAAAATAATATATTTAGCATAAATAACGGATAATGGTTTGGACTAAAGAAAATCTAAACCCTATAAAAGCTTTTTTTCCTTATTAAGATTGGTAAAGTCAAGGGTTATCCGCAGAAGATGGAAATGAAATGGTACTTTTATGCTGATGGTGTTCTTATGGATGATAAAGGCATAAGAATGGATAAAAGATAGATATTTAAATAATATTGAATGACTATTACGTGAAGTTTCAAAATAGTTGAGGCTTAAAAAAAAGATAAAAATTGCTTAAATTTAGCCATTTTGACAAGTCAAAGGCGTAAAATTAGAGGTTAATCTATGTTTTGTAAAATGTATTACAATTTACTTGGATGGAATGTTAATAAAAATAAATGGCAGTGGGAAAAACACATTTAGTTTAAAAAATTTAGATTCTAATCTTACTCTTAGCTTATAAAATACTGAGTAACTCCAGCAATCTTACTTAGTAGTGTAAAATATGATTAAGAAAATAATTTTTATAAATTTAAAGCCTTAAAGCCTTGGCAAATTAAATTGCAAAAAAGTTAAGATAGGCTTAAAGTGTATTTGATTTCTTTGTTTTTTAATGTTAGATTTCTCTAGGCTGAACAAGTTAAGAAATTAGAGGACGGATGCGTTTATAATACTTTATACAATTTAAGTAAACAAAATCAGAGGTAAAAACTTCTAACCCTGGCTCTGGGATTGAACCTTATCGACAAATTCAGCCTTTAAAACATTTAAAATCCTTTCGCGGGTACCAGTGGCATATTTGCCATTTAAAAGTATAACAAAAGTGAGCGGTTCATCTGGCCTTCCAGGCCTTTCTATATAACCTGCCAAGGTTTGGATGTCAGTCATGGTTCCTGTCTTGTAATACACAGAACCGTCATCTCTTGACTTAATAAGTGTACGTACTGGTTCCATGACCCTCAAAATTTCCGACATTTGTCTAGCGGTGAGCTTGTTATTGCGAGAAAGTCCGCTACCTTCTACAAGAATAAGTGGAGGTAAATTAAATTTCTCAAGGAAATCATCAACAACTCTCGTCCCTTTCTCAAAGTTTCCCGGTGGGCCGTATACTTCAGCGCCCATGGTAATGTAAATCTGATTGGTCATGAAATTGTTGGAGTAATTCAATAGCTCTTTTATCATTTCCTGCAGGTTCATTGTAGAAATATGTTGATAGAAAAGTTGAACGTCGCTTGGCACCTTAGCTCCCACGGCTATGTTTCCACTTACAACTACACCTTTCTTTAGGAGAAGTTCACGTAACACTTGACCAGCGTTTTCAATAGCATGCTCGGGGCTTTCAGAGATATTTAAATATTTTGTATCGGCAGATTTCCGCTTTTTTCTCTTGGGAAAATTTTTATTAGCTAATTCCAAAGCTATTGGCGTCAAGGGGGTGCAATCATTAGATTCAACAATTTTGCCGGACGTGTCGATAAGAAAGCTGACAGTATTGAAGTTCACCCCAAAAGCCGTGTTATAGGCATCATAGGGATTAATTGTGAACGAACTACCGTCAACTATGACTCCATCTTCAAAGAAAGTTGAGTCGATGTAAATATCATGAACATTATAAAGACCCCTTTTTATTAACTCATCGACTATAAGACACAATTCTTCTGAGACTAGATATGGATCCCCATATCCCTTAACCCAAAGGTTGTCAAAGTTATCAACATAGAACTCGGTTTTAAAATGATAATTGGGACCTAAGGCAACCAAAGCCGCAGCTGAAGTTACAAGCTTTAGTATGGATGCAGGAACATAGTCCTTATCAGGGTTAAGGCTCAAAAGTTCTGAAGGCTCATCCCCTTTGGCGTGGTTATCTATAACTAGAACCGCGCCAGAGCCAGCCATTGACCTAACGTTCTCAGGAAAGGGAAGCGATTCAGGTTTTGGAGCTTGGTTCTTCTTTTTCTTAGAATTGGAATCTTTTTTCGCAATTGGTGTTTTTTGGGGTTCCGTTTGGGTGGACTTATTTTTGAGCGCGGTAGATTGCGCCAAAGCCGGTGTGTTCATCATGCCTAAACACATTATGGCTGCAATTGATACCACCGCCAGGAGTTTAAAATGACCGAAAAAAAACCATTTACAACGACACATTATATTGCCTTTCTGCCAAAGGGCTTAAAATACTTATCTTTATTCCTTTTAGCTATTTTTCTCTCCACAGCCCTGGGGGGCTGTTTTGTCCAAACGGCTAAGCTTTCAGGAAAATCTTACGTAATTAATGGGAAAAGATATCATATATTGGCATCCGCAGATGGCTACAAGGAAAAGGGAATAGCTTCCTGGTATGGTGAACCTTTCCACGGAAGAAAAACTGCAAGCGGCGAGGTGTATAACATGCACGACATCTCAGCAGCTCACAAGACCTTACCGCTCCACACCTGGGTAGAGGTAAGAAACCTTAACAACAATAAAAGGCTTGTAATGAGAATCAATGATCGCGGACCTTTTATAGACGGAAGGATAATCGATCTAAGCCGCGCCGCTGCTGTAGAGCTCGGAGTATATAGGCCTGGAACAGCCATGGTGCTAGTTACAGCACTTCCACCTGAACGAGCCCGGCGCCTTAGCGAAGATTACAAGAGAAGGAAAGCCTCAAGAAGCGGCATCCTTGCTGAACGCTAAGCCCTTAGGTATTAAGGCTTAACATCTCTATAATCTTCCTGGATAAATTAACTAGAAATGGCTACAAATAGCCTTTCGGGCTAGAGAGCCATTTACAGAACATCGAAAGGTCCCCCTTCCAAAAAATCTGGGCTAATTTTTAGATATATTCCTCCAAAATGTATATCTACCCTATAACTCTGCTTAAATCAAGACTTTTTTGTCACAAAGAAAGAGTTTGTAAAAAATTGCAAAAGGGCAAAAATGTTGGAAAAAAATGCTTTTAGGCTTTAAAAGCAAAACCTTAAGGGTCTAAATTTGTTAAGCTTTCTACCGCTTTTCTTAATAAATACCATAACTTACCCAAAAGACAAAATCATTAGCTATTTTTTGGCCTCAGACTTGTAAGATTGTCCTCCAAATTTTCTCGCCATTACCCCCCTTTTTGTTTACCTCCCACAAACGCTTATCTTGTGTTAAAATCCAAGCTTAATAGAGCTCCGCTTCAAGGCCCTACTTTGTTAACTTATAGATTATACTCTAATAAAGACACATTTAAACTAATTACATATAATAATATTTATTTACCATATTTCCAAAAATTTTTTCTAGCCTCTTAAATCCCAAACTTCCTCCTTTCTTATTTGGCACAAAAAGCATTGGCATAGGACTA
>JAITII010000052.1 GCA_031279515.1 Deltaproteobacteria bacterium | reverse complement strand
GTATTGGATTAGGGTGTCAGTTCACGGGTTTATGTCGGTTTACGCTCCCTGCCTTGGTGAGTCAGATCCACTTCAGCCTAATATTCGGAATAAATTAGGAATATTTAGAAGGTTATCATTAATTTAAATGTTTTATATGTATATTTAGTCTTTTATTGCTTTATTACACTTTATTATTATTTATAAATTATATTTATTTACTAAACCAATAATTTAAAGCATTATTCACCTTATAATAATTATAATAAGCCATAAAAAGCTATAAACAGCTATCTCATAATATTCCAACTTGCTGTTAAACAAGTCGTGATATTTTAATCTTCCTGAAGCGCGACCTTTTAATTTTGCCCCAACTGGGTCCTTTGACCCTGTCTAGCTCCAAAATCCAGGGTTTTAGGATGACTTTTTAGGTCGTCAGCAAAAAATTATTATGAAAGATAATATGTTCATCTTACATAAGAGCAAAAAGCAAATAGCTTTGATAAGAGAAGGGGGGGTAAATCTTTGACAAATGGCAGAAAAACTATATGGGACAAAGGCAATATAAATATATCTTTCTGCAATAAGCTCTTACCATCTGCCAGAGGAGTACTCTTTTTTGCCCTTTAGCCAAGGTGAAAATGAAATTTTTGACGAAAAGCACTTCAATTTTTGCCAGCATTTATCAATCATTCTTTGGAAATTAGTAAAAAGCTATGCTATAATTTGTATGAAAGCCAATACCCTGTTGGTTTTTTTAGATGCCGCCTTGATGGGGCTCAAAATTATTGGAAATGAAATAGAGTCCTAAGACTATATGAGACTTATCTTTTTGGCCTTGGTGTTTATATGCTTACTCCAACATTGGTATTCGTTTTACTGACAATACTAATTATCTTTATATTTTTTCAAAAACCGGCAAGAGCTGAAAGGGAGGAAATAGAAGAGCTTAAAGCTCTTTTGGAAAGCCACATTAACTCCCTTGGAGAAAACGATAATCTAACCCTTCTTATCAAACATAACCTAGCCTATGCCTATGACTCAGTAGGTGACTATGCCCAGGCAATAAAGACCTACAAGGAGGTCTTAGAAACTAAAGAAAGCATATTGGGGTCAGAGGATAAAATTCATGACTATCTCACCACAAAGCACAACCTGGCCCGCTCCTATGAGCACAACGGAGATTATAGCTTAGCTATAGACACCTTCCAGGAAGTCTTGGAGGCGGAGGAAAGGATCCTAGGTCCTGAAGATCCCTCCACCTTGACTACTATGCACAACCTGGCCTCGGTCTATGACCTTTTGGGCGATTATACCCGCGCCATAGAATTGCGGAAAAAAGTCTTAGAGGCCAGAGAAAGGATAATGGGGCAAGAGCATCTTGACACCTTGATAGCAAGACACAATCTAGCTACTTCCTATGATTATCTAGGTAACTACGTCCAGGCCATAGAGCTCTATGAGCTTGTCTTAGAAAAACTGACCTTAAGCTTAGGTCCCTTTCACCCAGACACCTTGACCACCAAAAACAACTTAGCTGGGAGCTTGGATTCCATAGGGGAGCACGGTCGCTCCATCAACCTTTACTCAGAGGTCTTGGAGGTCAGAGAGAAGATACTTGGCCCAAATCACCCCGATACCCTAACAACTAAGTGCAATATAGCCGGCTCCTACAATTACCTGGGCGACTACGCCATGGCTTTAAGCCTCTACGAGGAAGTCTTAGATGCCCAGACAGTTACCTTGGGACCCCAGCACCCTTCCCTCTTACCCACCAAGAACAATATGGCCTTAGTCTACCATTCCCAAGGGGCCTATGAAGACGCCCTGGAATTGTACATGGAGGTCCTAGAGATCCTATACGCTAACTTTGGGCCCGAGCACCCCTATAGCCTAAAGACCAAGCACAACATAGCCTCTGTATATAACGACATTGGCCAATTTGCCCTTGCCAACTCCATCTATCACGAGGTCTTGGAAGCTGAGTACCGTACCATAGGGGAAAAGCACCATGACACCTTAAAGACCAAGCACAACCTAGCTACTTCCTACAAGTCCCTTGGGGATTACTCCAAGGCCATAGAACTTTTCTCTGAAGTCTTAGAAGACCTGGAGTCAATCCTAGGCCCCGAGCACCCAGATGTCCTCAACACTAAAAATAGCCTGGCTACCGCCTATAATTCCATGGGCGACTACCAGAGGGCCATAGAGCTATATTGGAAGGCCTTGGATACCGAGGAAAAGGTACTAGGCCCCGAGCATCCCGACACTCTCCACACTAGGCACAACCTGGCTACGGCCTATACCTATCTAGGCAAATACTCAACCGCCATAGATATGTTTAAAGAAGTGGTCCAGATGCTACAAAGTACCATTGGCCCCAACCATCCAGACACCCTCAATGCCAAAAATAGCCTAGCTACAGCCTATAATTGCGTGGAAGACTACGGCATGGCCATCAATATCTTCAATGAGGTCTTGGAAGCCAAAAAGAAGATCTTGGGAAAAGAGCATCCCTCCACTGCCACTACGGCCTACAATCTTGGTCAGACCTATTACAAGGACGGTAACCTGGATAAAGCCGTCTTCTTCGTGAAAATGTCGGTAGCTTCCGTACATATCACTAGAAAATCCCTGGCCGGTTTAGAAAAAAGCCTGCAAAAAAACTACCTAAGCTCCCTGGAGCACCGCTACCATTTCCTCACTAAGCTTCTAACTGAGGCGGGCTTTCCGGATACCAACCAAAAGCTCTCCTAAGGCCTGTCCCAAAAAATGGTCAAAAAAGGCAGCCCTCTTTTTGGCTCGTTTTAAGTGATTTTATTCTGCCAGCTCCTCTAAGAGTTCTACAGAGGGAATAAAAAAGAGGGTACCTGTCTTGGCCGTAGAAAAGTCCAGGAGCCTATCGTAGTTACCTATGGGCTCACCTATGAACATGTTTTCCAGCATCTTCCTTGTAGCCGAAAAGGTGGAGGCGTAACCAATGAAATAGGTGCCGTGCTCCCCTTGGGAGGGGACGGCAAAGGGCATATTGGCCCTCACTATCTTTATCTCATTTCCGGCTTCGTCTTCGATGTTGGTAACAGCGTTATGGGCATTTTCCGGCTTGATGTCGTCGGAAAGCTCCCTATCGTCAAACTTGCGGCGCCCTATGGCCTTTTCCTGCTCAAAGGTAGGGAGGTTATTCCATTCGTTCATGTTGTGGATGTACTTCTGAACAAATGCGTAGCTCCCGCCCTCAAAGTCAGGCTCCTTGTCTCCTATGACAGCTGCTGCATGGCGATCTTCATCGAATTCCGGGTTCTCAGTGCCGTCCACGAAGCCTATGATAGCCCTCCCGTCAAAGTACCTAAACCCATGGACCTCATCTATGGAGTACACCGAGTCGCCCAGGATATAGGTGATGATTGCAGCTAACTCATAGGCAATGTCCATTTTAGAAGCCCTGATATGAAAAAAGAGATCCCCTGGGGTGGAAGGCGCCGTATGTTTTTCCCCTTTTATCTCCACAAAGGTGGAAAGCTCACTGGGCTTTTTCCTCTTGGGAAAGAGGTGGTCCCAGGCGGAAGACCCAAATCCCATCACGCAACTGGCCTCTTGTTTGGGAAAGCGCCCCTTTAAACTTCTCACTAAGGCGGGGAGCTCACTACAAATAGCCTTTACGGGTTCTATCTCATCTGGACGGTTAAGACCTAAGACCATAAAAATAGCGTGTCCGCCGGGCTTTAAGGTTACGTCTTGAGCGCGCATGAAGACTCCTTACAAAAAAATTTTTATGGGTAAGTTTATGCCCCCCATAGCTGATTTTAGTGCAAAAAACTAGAAAATAATTTATTGACAAACATAGAAGGCAAATTTTTTTTGCTTGCTGCAGAAAAATTTTATAAATTTTTTTGCTTCGGGGAAAATGGCCATTTTCCCCCACTTTGTCTAGGAAAAAATTATAGCACAATCATTTTAGCCTTGCTCTTTTTTTCATAGTTGCCCCTAGGCCCGCTCTTTTAGCCCAAGGGCTTTAAAATGTCAAAATTAAAATCATCATAGAGCACCTGCAGCCGCAGGTTTTATTTCTTAACTAGCTTATATTGTATACTTTTATTTGTATCCCACTAAAAATTGGTGCAAAAAAATATTTTTTTCCCCTAAGAGGCTTTCAGCCTTGGCATCAGATTTTACTAGTAATAACAAAACCACAAACTTATGAATATTTTTGCAATAATTAAATAAAAAGAGACTCTTAAAAATGGGAACATTTTTACATAAAACTTCGTTTTTCCCTATGAGAGGTATAGATGTCTAAACTAATTTTGTGGTTTTCGAAAATTTATGTTTTAATAAATCACCCTTAACTTTGAGGGATATAAACCCAACATGGATACACAAAGATGTCAGAAAGCAATTTTCTTTACTCAAAGATTGCCATTGTAGGCGGAGCTGGTGGACTGGGCTCGGCCATGGCTTTTCACGTGGGGCTCTCAAAAATCGCCAGGGAAATAATCATCATAGACCCCCAAACCAATGTCCTGACCACCCAGGAAATTGATATGCGGGAGTGTTTTGTGGGGCAAACCCCCACCAAGATTCGCGCGGGCGAATTTAAGGAAGCCTCCGGCGCCGATGCAGTCCTCATGGCGGCATCCCGTTCCGGGGCCCAGGTAAAGTCCCGCACGGAATACCTCTTTGCCAATTTGGAGCTGGTGCGCCACACTTCCCAAAACATCAAGAATTTTTGTCCGGATGCCACCATTATAGTGGCAACCGCCCCGGTGGACACCTATGTCATGATCTTTTTGGACGAGCTAGGTGTAAGCCGCCACAAGGTACTTGGCTTTTGCATCAACGACTCCCAGAGGTTCCGTTGGGCACTGGGCAAGGCGCTTAACATCGACCCTGCAAGGTGCCGCGGCCTCATCTTGGGGGAACACGGAGAAACCCAAGTGCCCCTCTTTTCCTTGGTGGAAGTGGACGGAAAGCCGTACAAGCTTTCAGATAAGGAAATAGAAGATAGCGCCGAATACGTTGCCGACTGGTACACCTTCTGGCAAAGCCAGAATGCCGGTCGCACCACCACCTGGTCTTCGGCGGTAGGCATGCTCCGCACCTTAAAGGGCCTGTGCGGCATCACAGCCACAATGCCCCTCATGGGCTCGGTGCTCCTGGAAGGGGAATACGGCATCAAGGATGTCGCCTTAGGTGTCCCCTTAAAGGGGAAGGACCAGGCCTGGGAGACGGTCCAGGAACTTGCCATCACAGATGCCGAAAAAGAAAAGCTAGTCGCCTCTGGGAAAAGCGTAGCCGATACCTACAACAGAACCTTGGGGAAATAAGGGCAAAGCTTTTTGGCGGCCTTTAGTTTTTAACCATTTTTTAATAAGCCCGAAAGAAGATTTCTTCTTTCGGGCTTATTATCTCCTGCCAATAAAAAAACTGCTAAATTATTTTTACTCTAGCTAATTAATCGTGATTCTGATTTTTTTTCGCGCAACAAAGGTAAAATTTTGGGTTTTGGAGGTCAAAAAATGAGTGATCCGGGTTAAATTTGAGATAAAATTCTTAAACCAAAGTTCTTATTGAGAAAATGTCGCAAAAGGGAAGAAAATTTTAAGGTCGATCACTTAATCGACCCGGCTAAGCCTCCGCCCTCACTTTATAAGGGTGGGGGTTTTTATACATTGATCAAAAATTTTTTAATATTTTTTGCGCTCTTGGCTTTAGATTGAGTAGCACTGGAAAAAGTGCTAACAAGTACCAAGATCTTTTAATCTTGTTCCCTACGTACTGCCAAGATAGGAAATTGTCCCAGGCGCACCAGACGATCGGTAGTGGAACCCACCATGAGGTTTTCAATAAAGCCCCTGCCATGGACGCCTACAACTATGAGGTCTATGTGGTTTAAGATGGCGAATTTGTTTAATTCCTCGTGGGGATGGCCAGCTAGGACCTTTACGGTCACTAATTCTTTTAAATCCTCTGGTACTAGGGCCAATAGTTTTTGTGTAAGCTCATCTATGCATTTTTGGGCTACGGCCTTTTCCTTCTGGGGATCGGTAGTTAAAATGAGGTTCAGCTGGGTGGACTCGATGACATTTACTAAGGTGGCCCTGGCCTTAAAGACCCTGGTGAAATCCATGCCCCATTTCACCGCCTCTAAGGATTCGGGAGAAAAGTCCGTAGAGATCAAGAGGGACTCGGTTTTATGGAGGGATGTCCTCTCTAGGGGTAAAGAGCCTGCCACCACCAAAAATGGCACCTTTAAGGTGAACATGAGCTTGCGGGTCACAGAACCCAAAAGCAGCCTTTCTATCCCGCCCCTTACATGGGTGGCTGCCACCAAAAGACCTGCTCCGGTCTGATGGATTATATCTTGGATTTCCTTGGCTGGATAACCTATGGAGACCTTGAGTTCCCAGTTTGCAGGGGGGACATCGCTTAAGATATCGGTTATCTGTTCCTTAGCCGATTGGGCTACCCGCAACTGAAGCTCCTGGGGATCCACCATGGTCTCCCCATAGGGGGTTACGGCGGGAAGGTCTATGACATGAGCCACTATCAGCTTAGAGCCGTAATGTTTTGCTATGAAAGAAGCCAGGTGGAGTGATTTGTTGGAGCCTTCTGAAAGATCAGTTGCGCAGACTATAGCAGGAATTTTAAACATTGTTCACCACCTTGACAAAAGCGTAATGCAAATAAATAGTAAATGAAACCTTAAAACTATTAGCTCTTAAATAAAGATACCCTTTTTTTCCCACCGAAAGCCTCCTTAGGACAATAATCATAGCAAAGAAAGGGGGCTTTTTATAGATCCCAGAGCTCAAAATCCCGCTCATAGAGCTCTTCGACTAGATCCAAAAGGGAATGGGCCCTGGCTAAGCACTGGTCAAAATGGGAGGCATAGGTCTTTTCCCAGGCAAAAAAAGAGTCCACAAGGGCATCAGTTAAGTACCTGCGGGCCAGATTTAGAGAAACCCCCCGCACCACCGAGGCCAGCAGCCTAAAGTGAGCCCTATCCATCTGCAGGCCCTTTTCCCTGTACCCTCTAAGCAGGCTTTCGGCCAAATCGGCGTCAAAAAAGGGCCTTTCCTTTCTTGAGGCAAAGGACCTTAGGGCCTCAGCTAAATCTATGAGGGGATCCCCGTAGCACACTGTATCCCAGTCTATGAGGACAAAATGGTCCCCTTTTGACAAGTAATTATCCCTTTTTGGGTCACCGTGGATTACCAGGTCCCTTATGAGAAAGACCCTCTGATAGGCCGGAGAGCCCGGAAGCCTTAGGGCACAAAGGGCTGCCCTTTTCAAGGTCTCTTCCAAGAGTGGCAACTGGGGATGGAGGCGGTATAAATTAGAAAATAAAGTGAAATCCGCCTGGACCGGAAGCCTTTGGTTGGTATATTCCACCCCCTTGGGGAGGGGGATAAGCTGTATGGGTAAGGGGATATTTAGGGCTCTATGGGCGCTACCCAAGGCCTTTCCCGCCAGATAGGCCGCACCTATGCCTGGCTCTGGGGCAGTACCTTCCATATAGGTGGTGAGCCTCCAGACCGTACCCCCTCTAAAGGTAAGGTTTTCGCCCCTTTTATTGGCTATGAGCCTAGGTGCCTGTAGGCCATTTTTCTCCAAGGCAGAAGATACCTTTACCCAATTGTCTCCCAAGGCGGGGGAGGCCTGGAAGATGGGGTTTATGCGCTGGAAAATTAATTTACTGCCATCCTGGCACTCTACCAGGAAGGTAAGGTTTATTCTCCCACTTAAGATAGTTTCTAGGCCCCTGGGGGTGATATCGTAGCTCTCTTCTAAAAGAAAGAGCGCCTCCTCATCCGCCTTTGTAAACCCCCATTCTGTTTCTTTCATAAAATATCCCCAAAGATTTTTTCCCTATAGCTATACCATAAAATTTAATGAGTTTAAAGGGGTCTAGTAAAAGCTATGCGGCCTAACTAAGGCCCTTTTTGCCGCCCACTCGTAAGCTAGCGCCCCGTTTTGCCTAAAAAAGCCAAAGGGCCCCTTTTTAGTAAAGACCACGGATTTTAAAGGCCATTTGGCATAAAGCTAAAACTCACTTTTTGACAATCTAAACATTAATGCTATTTTTCTTTTATGGATTTTAGTACCATATTTTTACGAAAAATAAAGATCCGCGTTATTTTCTAAGCTAAAGGTGTAATAGCCTCCAAAAGACTATTTTAGCTTAGATAGACTAGACTATTCTATTGTATTACAGATTGACAAAAGCTATTTTTTAATTACTAAGATGGTAAGCTAGAAGAAATTAATAGAGTTAAATTTCCAAAACCCTATGAATCATCTTTTAGCCGTTGCATTGACTTTTTATACTTTAATAGCCGCAGCTTTCAAAAGAGCTGTTTTTTTGGCTGTAGTCAGGCCGAAATTTTTAGCTAATATATTTTTGATCATTAACTCATACTTACATGATAGGCCGCCACAGGAGGTAAGGGACGGATCTTTATCTGAAAGTCTTTTTTATCCAATTTTTAAACCCTTACACTACCAGCACCGGGGACCTAATGCCCCCAGTTGAGTCGGCATTCGCCCAATATCGCCAAAAGCGTCCATATTGACACAACAAATAAATAAATGCTAAAAATTTAAGTCCATACCTGGCTGCGGCCCTAAAACTCCCTTACAGCACCATAGTCAGAGGCGTCTTTAAGACTCCCTTTTGCCTTATTGCCCTACCGCAAAGCAAAGCTTCGCCCCTGGAAACCCCACAGTAACAAAAAAGGGACGGCCGGCTATGGACTCTTTATAGCGATACTTGCCCCTCCCAGCCGCCTCCCCCTAAGAGGTAGTTGGGCCTTTTGGCTGAAGTCAGCCCTTTTCTGAACTTTCAACATTAACCGCCAGCCCAAAAAACCCTAAAAAACCTTCACCAGGAAGGACCCAACGTGGAAAAAGCGAAAAAAACTTTCAAGGCAAAAATTTTCATAATAGTGCTTCTGGCAACCATGCTGCTCCTTTTTGCAGCCTCAATTGCAGCTTTATCCCAGGATGAGGCAGCATCCCAGGATGAGGCAATAGAAGAATTACTAGGGGATCTTATAAGCTCCAAGGCCGAAAACGGCCCGGCGCATGAAGACACTATTGGTATTATGCTGGAGCTCGCGGAGCTATACTTGGAAAATGAGGACTTTTCCAAAGCTGCCTTGGTTCTGACCGAAGCCCTGGAAGCGCTGTTAAATGACCCAGAGGCGGACAGCCTTCTGATAGAAGAAGCTAATATTGTACTGAGCGAGCTGATTTTCCCAACTGGCCCCTTTGCCGAACCCTCCAATCTTCCGGCTGTAGTGCTTTTAGAAATAGAGGCCAGGCTAGGGCAATACGACGACGGGGAGACTATTTCCCTAAAGCTTCCTCTGGCATATGCTTACAAGTCCATTGGCGAGTACCAGAACGCAGAAAGGCTTTTGGTCGAAATGCTGGCGAGGGAAAAAGAGCTCATGGAAGGATCAGAGGAGGATTTTGACTTGGATCCAAGATTCCCCCTTGAGTTCGCTTTGGCAGATGTCTACGATTCCCTTGGACACTTCGCCCAAGAAGCGGCCCTCTTGGAGGATGTACTGGATTTCCAACTGGAGATTTGGGGACCGGAGCACTTGGGAACCCTTGAAACCAAACGTATCCTGGCGAGAGCTTACAACTCTCTGGGGGATCACACAAAAGCCATAGGGATGCTCACCGAAGTGATAGATGCTCTGACCGAAGCATTTGGGCCGGAAAACATCAGCATCTTCATGGCCAAAGACGATCTGGCCTTTGCCTATACTTCCTTAGGCAACTATCCTATGGCAATAGCTCTCTACAGAGAAGTCATAGAGGGCCTGGAGAAACAATTGGGCCCAGAAGATGAAAATACCCTTGCTGCAAAAAATGACCTTGCCATACTATTGGGAAGACTTGGCGCCCACGATGAAGCTTACGCCATGCTTGTGGACATTTTGACTTCTGCGGAGAATTTGTTCGGTCCGGACTCCCCTAGGACCCTTGCGGTAAAGCACAACCTAGGTGCCCAATTGTACAAACTTGAAGACTATCAAAGCTGCACTCAGATATTAGGCGAAGTCCTTGAAACCGAAGAAAGGGTCTTAGGACCCGAACACCCGGACACCCTTGCGGCAAAAAGCAACTTGGCCTTAGCCTACCTTAGCTTAGGTGATTCCGAGAAGGCAGCTTCCATGTTCCAGGAAGTCGTGGATTCTTATTTGTCTCTCTATGGCCCGGATCACTTTTTGGTGCTCCTCTCAAAGCACAACCTGGCAGGGGCAATAAGTGCGAAAGGGGACTATGAATTGGCAGCAAAGCTTTTCTCACAGAACCTGGAGGGCGAACTGCGCGTCCTTGGGCCCTGGCACCCCCTCACATCCAGGACTTCTTTTCGGCTAGGGGAAACCTACTATAAAATGGGCCAACTCGAACCTGCCATTTTCTATGTGAAAGCTTCTATAAAATCAAATTACCTCACAAGCTTATCCCTTTCGTCCTATGATGGCGGGTTGGCAGAGAGCTTTTTGGAAAGCTCCGCCTTTGCGTACCATTTCCTCATTAAAATCCTCACTGAAGCCGGTCGCACGGACGAAGCCCAAGAGGCCATTTCCCTCTTAAAGCTCGACGAAATTTTGTCCTTAAGCGATGAAGGCCCAGAGGCAATAGAGGCCTTAAGGGAATCGCTTTTCAGACAAACCCAGGAGGGGCCGGCCTTGGACGCCTTCTTCAATATCACAAGGTCTTACGCTGCTTTAGGCCTTGAAAGGGAGCGCATTGTGGCATCCCTTGAAGCTGGGATGCCCCCCAGCCCCAATGATGCCAAGCGCCTCCAGGAACTGGAAACTGAGCTGAATGTGGCCAGCAGCGCTTTTTGGGATTTCATCGACAACCGGCTCCCAGAGGTCCTAGCCGAAGGGGATGGGTACAAGGCCAAAAGTGCCGACGCCTTGAAAGGCCTTCAGGAAACCCTTTCTCTTTTGGGGGAAGGAACAGTCATCATACACACGATCCCAACAGACGAATCACTTATCATATTTTTGACGACATCTTCAACTATGCAGGCATTTGAATCCCCAATCTCAAGGGAGGACCTGGACAAAAAGACCAGGGAATTTTACGCCCTTTTGAACAATCCATCCCTTGACCCCAGGCCTTTAGCCCTGGAGCTCTACAATATCATCATCCGGCCCTTGGAAGGAGAACTCTTGGGGGCCAAGGCCAAGAATATCATGTTCTCCCTAGACGGACCCTTACGTTACATCCCCATGTCAGCCCTCTACGACGGAGAAAAATGGCTAGTAGAAACTTACGCCTCGTCATTTTTTACAGTGACGTCAGCCTACAAGCTGAGGGAGGTCCAAAGCCAGACCCCATTGGCCCAGGGCTTCGGCGTCACCAAGGGCTTTGAAGGCTTCCCACCCCTTGATAAGGTCAAAGGGGAGCTTTATGCAATTATAAAGAATGCGGATCCAGAAGCCGGTGTTTTGGAAGGCAACATTTCCCTGGATGGGGACTTCACCAAGGCCGCCCTTACCAAAAGCTTAGGGACTAATTTCAACATCTTGCACATTGCCAGCCACTTCAATTTCGGGAGGTCTTTGGACGACGGCAAAGACAAGTCATTTCTCCTTTTAGGCGACGGGGACCATCTGGAGGTAAAGACTTTAAAAAGGGAAATGGATTTCCGGAACCTTGACCTCTTAACTCTTTCCGCCTGCAATACGGCATCAGGCATCACCTGGGGAGACGGGTCAGAAGTTGAAAGTTTCTGTGATGCTGCCCTAACCCTTGGAGCTATGACCGTCCTGGCCTCCTTGTGGCCGGTGAATGATGAGTCAACGGGAATCCTGATGGCGGAATTTTACGGAAATTACTACTCTAACGCTTCCATGGACAAGGCCGAGGCCCTTCGGCAAGCCCAGCTGGATCTCTTAAAATGCACCACATGCCCCTCTGGGGACTCTACCAGGGGAGAACCCTTAAGCGCCTTCGGGGCGCATTCTGTCCCAAAGGCAGCGGCATGGGAAGGTGGATCTTTTTCCCACCCCTACTACTGGGCGCCCTTTGTCCTATTTGGCAATTGGAAGTAGACCTTATATATTACCCCGGCGGATAATTTCTAGACATTTATAAATCATTGTGTTTCATATGTTTCCCAGATATAGATCCTTTTATCTCCTTACCTTTAGATAGATCTTGCTTCTGTTTTCCGGAGGCATAAAAATGTTCTCGTTGTTAAAAATATTTTTAATCTTGACTTGATCTTTCTGTAGTTTTCTTAAAATCGATTGCATGCTCGTTCTTAGTTCTTTGCTGTCATGGGGTTGGATTTTCTTCTGGAAATCATTTTTTAGATGATTCAGATATTCATCTGGATTAAGATCAGGGCAATATGGAGGAAGAAAAAAATCTCAATCTTTCTTTTTTTCTTTGAAAGCCACTCTTTTCCTATTTTTCCATGATGAACTCTTAGGTTGTCTACGATGAGAAAAACTTTCTTGCCGCTTGAACACTTGATGAGTTGTTTCATAAATTTTATAAATATCTTGCAATTCATTGATTTTAAATAGGTAATAAACCTCATAACGCCGTCTTTCGCCAGACTTGAAATAACGTTGAGTCTTAATCTCGAAGCAGTAGATTTGATTATCGGAGTTTTTCCTTTTGGTGCATATGAACGCCCATTAAATTGCTGAGTGTGTATTCCAGCTTCATCTCCAAAAAAGATCACTGCTCTTTTTCAGCTTTGGATTCAATCTGAGGATAAGTCGTATTAATCCACTCATCTACCTTTTTTTTCTTTGATAGGCCCTCTTGGCGGGTTTTAAAAGTAAAACCCCAGCGCTGTAAATAGTCACCCATAGTACGAATAGCTATTTCTATACCAAATTGGTTATTCTAATTCTACAACTGCTCTCCGACTCCATGTGGAAAAGTCTAGCTTGAAATCTGCCGGAAAGGACTTCGAAATCATGAACTTAATTTTTTCTTCTTGTGTTGGATTCAACAAACTACCGCTTTCAACCTTGCGTCCTCTTTTTTTAGGAGTAAGAGCTTGCTCCCTGAATTTTTCGCTGATTGTATAACCTTCATTTAATTTACCCACCTCTATCGCCCCAAAAAATTTTGACTCTTTTCACTAGTCCGAGAAAGTTGCTCACAGAATACACGAACACTTACAGCTAACCAGTACAGTTGCC
>JAITII010000019.1 GCA_031279515.1 Deltaproteobacteria bacterium | reverse complement strand
TTAATATTTAATATATTTTATTGAATCAAAGATATTATATGATAATTTCTACAAAACATCTTATACTGTATGATATATAAGAAGATTACATTTTTTTTTGCTTTACTCCATAAAATTATTTTATTATTATCATAACACACTAAATGCCTCAAAGCCAAGTGTAGTCTAGTTATTCGTTAGGGTAGCTACCAGAATTATTACTAAATTTGTGAAATAAGTGAAGCATTATGAGAAACTATATCCCACAAACCGATACAGACATTGACTTTGACAAGCTTGTAGAAATAGCAGACCCTAAAACCAAGGTAATACCTAGCATTCCGCTTAAATTACGGGACGATGCAAAAAGAAAACCTAAACAAGTTATCAAACCTGCCGAAAATGCAGGAAGGAAGAGCCCGCCTTCCGCTGATGAAAAGGCCAGCGCATCAGAGAAGAGCCAGCCTTCCGCTGATGAAAAGCCTAGCGGCTCAAAGTCGAACATATCACAACCCTTGAAACGATTTAAATCACCTCATTCAAAGTCTGGGGCAAGCACTGTCACCGTGTTTGCTCAGATCCTGACGTATGTCAAGCTTATCAACTTTAAAAAAATTGTGGCTAAATTTAAGAGCGATAAGTATTCTAAGTCCTTTAACAGCTGGTCCCACCTAGTGACTATGATTTTTGCTCAGTTGTCTGGGGCATCGTCGTTGAGAGAGCTTGTTTATGGGTTAAATTTAGCAGCCGGTTCGCTCTTCCAATTAGGGATGAGAAAACCCCCGTCAAGGTCTAATTTATCAGATATAAACAGCAAAAGGCCTTGGACGTTCTTTAAAGATGTTTTCATGGAGCTGCAACACCAGTTGACTTCATTGATGAACATAACTGGTGGGTTTCGAAAGAAATTTAAGTTTAAGAATAAGTTATTCTCCCTTGATTCTTCTATTATTTCATTATCATTAGAAGTATATGACTGGGTAAAGTACAAGGCCACTAAAGGTGCTGTAAAATTGCATTGTTTGTTGGATCATGACACTTACCTCCCATATTTTGCTGTAATAACTCCAGGAAAAAAAGCAGATATAACTATAGCTCAAAGTATAAATTTCCCCAAAGAAGCGATTATCGTCATGGACAGAGGTTATGTAAAATTCGATTTCTTTTATAAACTTACTACCCAAGGCACCTATTTTGTATCGAGGATAAAGGATAATGTACTTTTTAAAGTGATCAAGTCAATACCTGTACCAAACCCCCCTGGCCGGCCTAAACAATTTGAAGATTATAGTACTGATTCTGCTAAACCCCATGTCACAAGAGACGAATACATAGTTCTAACCATGCCAAAGTCCACAGATGCTTACCCGGATAAACTCCGTCTAGTTACTGCGATTGTTAAAGATGAACGAACCCATGAATTGATGCAAATGTCCTTTATAACTAACATCTTTCACTTGTCAGCCAGCACAATCGCGGCAATATACAAAGACCGATGGGCTATAGAGAGCTTTTTTAGAAAAATTAAACAGAATCTTAAAATCAAAACCTTTCTCGGCACATCCAGAAATGCTGTTCATATCCAGATTTGGACTGCCTTGATAACCGTGCTATTACTTGAATATCTCAAGTACCTGTCTAAAATTAACTGGCATATCTCGCATCTAGCATATGTCATAAGGCTAAGCCTCCATACTTATGTCAATTTGAATGAGTTAATCGACAAACCAGAACGATTTAATGAATTATACAATGCTCAACACGACGACCCTGATGAATTCGTTCTGAGGCCGCTTTTTTAACCGGACGGCATTTTCTGGTTTGGCTACCAATCCGCCCCATTTTGGGCCTTATATAAAGCCAACAATTATACAAAGTGCTTATTACATAAGGCTTTCCAAGCGGGGCAAAATATTATAATGAAAGCAGTATTATTAGCTATAATTAATTGATAACAAGCTATCATCTGATCCAATATATTCTAATAAAAAACCCACAAGTTTTTAAAATCATGAGAAACATCAAGTAAATTAAGGCTTTCCTTATTTCCCCTGACAGCAAAGGGGGGGCTATGATTTCCTATTTTTTGGACAATGGCTTATACAAGCCATTCTACGTTTTTGTCTGATTCCTGAAAGCGTGCAATAATCGCACTTTATGAAGATCGCCCAAAAGGCACCGGACAGCCGTGGATAAAAACCCCCCCCTTATAAAGTGAGGGTGGAGGCTTAGCTGGGTCGATTAAGCGATCGACCTCGAAATTTTCTTCTTTATTGCGACATTTTCTCAATAAGAACTTTGGTTTAAGATTTTTTTTCTTAAATTTAACCAGGATCGCACATTTTTTGACCTCCAAAACCCAAAATTTTACCTTTTACTTCACTAACGTCCTAAAAGCTTTCGACTTCTTGCCAGAGGATGTCTGGTAGCGGCTAAAACACGGGCTTATCGAATAATCTTTGAAGATCGACAGTGTAAGACCCCTTCAAAACAACCAAAATTCCTTCCAAGAAATGGAGATTAAGCGGCCAAAAGCGAGCGCTGCCTAAATCCTTTCACAGGATGTGGCGTCCACATATTGTGATGTCAGCATTTTTTGATTTTGAGCTAGTATATTTTCTACGTATGCATCAACTTTTTCGCCTCTTTTGCATGCTCACTGGAGTAGCAATCTTAATCTGAAGACTCAATTTTTCCGTAACGCTTAGTTCTTTTTAGCAAAAATTTATAAATTTTTGATAATTTGATCTATTCGCTCTAAAACAATGATTATTTAGTATAAAAATCATAATTACTTTATAAATATTCTTTTTTTAATGAAAAGTTTTAAAATTATCTTAATTATTTTAAAATTTAATTGGCAATTTGGCCCTGGATGCTCTAAAAGCTAGAGTTTTGGGGAAAGGCTTTTCGTTAGATCTTAAATTAAACAAATATATGGGACCAGATTAAGGATAAGAGTAACATGGTCACCCAGGCAAAAACTCCGGCGATAGCATCGTCCAGCATGACTCCAAACCCTCCTGGTGTATTGCGGTCTACATAGCCGGCAGGACCTGGCTTCCAAATGTCGTAGAACCTAAAGAGGAAAAAGCCCCAGATCCAGGGTTGGGGTAAGGTATCCATTACAATAAGGGGTAGGGGAAACATGGTGACCAGATAGCCCAAGACCTCATCAATTACGACTTTTTTGCTATCATGGGTGTTAAGGTCCACTTCTCCATAAGCCGAGGCCCACCATCCCACAAAAAAAACTATGAGAGTTCCAAGGGCATAGACCCTCCAATCGGCATCCCAGACCTTTATCAAGAGGAAATATATAGGTATCCCCAACAAGGTCCCGAAGGTACCTGAGGCTACAGGTGCGTAGCCCAGACCAAAGCAGGAGTAAAGCGTGCGCATGAGAAACCGTAATATGCCTGGCTTGGGGGTGGGAATCATGGGTCCTTCCTTGGCAAATTGAGGTGAGAGTTCTAATGCACAAATATAAATGGCCTGAAAGGAAAAGTCTAGCTTCTATTGACGAATAGGATAGGAGAGATCTACAATAGTCTGTTCATTACATGCTGTTTTGGGCGTCATTTTATCCCCCTTTGCCATTTCCAGGAAACCCTATATGCGTAAACTTCCCATATATATTTTGATTGATACTTCCGGATCCATGAAGGGCGAGCCCATAGAGTCCGTGAAGGTGGGCCTAGCCAATCTCTTTTCCAGCCTTAAGCAGGACTCCTATGCCAAGGAGAACTCTTACATCTCAGTCATTACTTTTGACCTTAAGGCCAAGTTGGTGTTGCCCTTAACGGCAGTTTCCAGGGTGAAGCTGCCTGAAATTCCACCTTTGGTCTCTTCTCCCACCAATTTGGGGGAGGCATTAGAACTTTTGTGCCAGAGGTACAATCTGGAGGTGCGCCGCAGCTCCGGAACTATTGAAGGCGACTATCTCCCAATGGCAGTGGTCATGACCGACGGGTCTCCTTCCGATACCTTGCTTTTTTCGCAAATGTGCGAGCATATAAAGTCCTATCCTTTTGCTAGCATACTTGGCTGTGCCGCAGGTCCCAAGGCCAAGATCGAGCCTTTGACAAAATTCTGTCATAAGGTAGTCACCTTAGACATCATGGATAGTAACAGCTTTTCCAAGTTTTGGGTCTGGGTCACAGACAGCATCACTAAACACGACTCCAATATTGAGGAACAGGTAGATGATTTGCCTCCTCTTCCTCCAGAAATTCGTATTGCTTTTTAAAAAATGTCTTAATATGTTTAATTTTATAAAAATATGCTATATATAATAATATATAGTGTAATTTAAGGAAATGTGAGTATTTGTGGTTCAAGCTCATCTTCAGCTCGTTTATACCAATCTGATAGCCCTGTTTACCCAGTATCAGGATCACTTAGGACACAAACACGCTAAACTTTCTGTCACGGCCTACGATATTTATTCCCTTTTGAAGCCTAAGGGGAATATCCAGATAGATCCCGTCTTCGCCCAGTTCTTGGAAGAGGTCATAAAACTTCTCCAAGGCAGGATGGAGTTGAATGTTAATCTAAGCGACCAGGAGCAGAATCGCAACAAGCTGAAAGGTTATTCCGCCAACGCTAGTATTTTTTTAAAGCGGGTCACAGTCACTTTGCAGCAGACCGAGCTTATGGAGCAGTTGGAAAGGGCAGAAAAAACGGCTGATCCCTTTGAGTTTTACGACGAGATCTTACATGTCTCTAAGAGCCTTTTTCATATTTACTATAAGCGATTTGCCTCTACGGATTTTTTCTCTCCCCAGATGAGCTTTCCCGCTGCTCCCGAACCTTTAGCTACCCCCCCAGTGCAGCCAATGACTGCGCCTCAACAGGTCGGGCCAGGGCAGCCAATGTTCCAGCCTCAACAGGTCGGGCCAGGGCAGCCAATGGCTCCGCCTCAACCTAGAGCCCCAGGGCAGCCGATGTTCCAGCCTCAACAGGTCGCCCCAGGGCAGCCAATGGCTCCGCCTCAACCTAGAGCACAAGGGCAGCCAATGGCTCCGCCTCAACCTAGAGCACCAGGGCAGCCGATGTTCCAGCCTCAACAGGTCGCCCCAGGGCAGCCAATGTTCCAGCCTCAACAAGGCGCCCCAGGGCAGCCACTGGCTCCGCCTCAACCTAGAGCACCAGGGCAGCCGATGTTCCAGCCTCAACAGGTCGGGCCAGGGCAGCCAATGGCTCCGCCTCAACAAGGCGCCCCAGGGCAGCCAATGGCTCCGCCTCAACCTAGAGCCCCAGGGCAGCCAATGGCTCCGCCTCAACAAGGCGCCCCAGGGCAGCCGACGGCTCAGCCTCAACCTAGAGCACCAGGGCA
>JAITII010000016.1 GCA_031279515.1 Deltaproteobacteria bacterium | reverse complement strand
TCTTTGCTTTCAGTCATTTATAATACTCCTTGGCGGGTCATATGACCAAGCTAAAGACTATTATACCATAAAAATTTTAATCAAGGTACATTTTTTCCGGTACGCTCTCCAATTCTTATTAAGTTCCAGGATTGTACGCAACAGAAGGACCATTAGCGGTCCAGGCTTATAAGCATGAGCAAATTACAGCTAGCCCCGTCTGGTCAATTACTTATAATTTAGGTGCCAAGGTTCTGGAAGTTGTCCTGTTCGATGCTGCTGGTGTGAGTATATTCTCCGATCTCGATTATGGGGAAGCGGCTCTAAATTATATGGTAGTAAATTTTATAGTTCCAGTTTCTGGAACAACTTATATTAGGAGCTTTTAATTGGCTGATTTTCTCTCTCAACTTAATATTTGAGTCCCTCCTACTTTTTTGCTAACAATATGGTAAGGCGTACTGATCTTGTTGCCGCGGTGGAGTCCAACTTTAAAGTCCCCCTCTCGTTTAGCCTCTGGGACCAAACGCGCAGGCGCCTATAACGTTGGTACTAAGACTTTGCCCTAGTCGGAAAAAGGTCTTTAGTCCGCGGATGGCATGGCGGCCACGACTAGCGACCGCATCTTTCTAGTGGGTTAGACTGTGGGCACCCAGAATAGTATCTCCATCGTGACAATAGTAGGAGACGTTTGTGACCCTTGGGTGCTTACCCGCGCTAGTGACTTTGACACTTCTGACTATATCTAAGGCTTGGTCAGGGTGGCGTTTATCTGCGATACTTACACTGATGAGCTCTTTGTTCTAGCTACTGACGACGTCACTACTTTAGACACTACAGCGTTTAACATTACTTCTGACACATGTCTTTACCGCCTAATCGGGACTATAAGATTACCTTGACTAGCCGTACCGTAGCCCAGGTGGCATAAAATTAGTGCAAAAGTAGTTGCTAGATATAGTATTATAAACAAAAGAAGCCTGCACTATTAATATTTTTTGTACCAACTTTTTGAATCAATCTTAGTCGGCAGAAGTGTTTATTTTACAAAATTCAAAGTCGGTGTAGGGATTCGATCCTCCCATATTACCTCGATGGGAAGCACTTCAATGAAGTGTGAGCTAAGCCTATGCCTTAATTACTTCTAGTCAGCCGTAGCAAGTTTAAACATCCAATCAAACCAGGCTTTCACTGTTGATGCACGTCTCGTTATCGTAGTTAAGTTGAGCTCTGTTGAAATTTGTTCTTTTTGCATTACCGGAATTATCACGGGTATATCAAGATTTATCTTATATTCGCTATTAACAAACTCCCAAAACACCTTATTAAATACAGGCTTTTCAAGAATTTTCCTTCACAGCTCCAGGTGCTTTTGCTTGTATAGCATCGACATTATCCTTCGAGCCACTTCCGTCAGCCGGTATCCACCTTCATCATCAACTTTATTGAAACGCTCAATTAGACCAAGATACTCGCAGGCTGATACATAATAGTCAGTCTAACGAGGAACAAACCAGAATTTCAGCGTTATCTCGCTCCGTGTAAGCGCCCTGGCGTAAAGGACCTAAAGCAGATCCAGTATTCGAGGAAATGAATTAGCCTGTGGGACAGGCAATTTAGGTTCAAAACTAACAGATGCCTTTCTTCCCACACATATTACATCCTGGATAGAAATTTCCTCATCGGCGATGGTATAGGCCTTGTACTTCTTTAAAACCATCGAATTGTAGTCCAGCATGTCTTCAAAAGTGTATAAGAATATGTGAAAGATATCGTTTGAGTAGGCTAACAAAGCTGGGATGACAGGCTTTGATATTTTCCCGCTCCAGAGCCTGTATGGTAGTACAGCCGGCGTATCATTAATTCATTTGGTGCTTGGTTTTTTGCTTCGCAATCAAGAAACGCTTCAGGGCTTTCAAATCCAGCGTCAATCTCAATCTGTGAATTTTTGACATTGATTTGCGTTGGGTTTTCAAGGTGAAGAATGTTTTTTACCGTAAAAGAGAATTCAGCAGATCGCATTCTGCCATTTACGGCGAAATTGATCTTGTTGCTATTCATGACTTCATTGATGATACTGCTGTTATAAGCAAAAAACAAAGCTGACGCTTCACTGTAGATGTTGTACCGCCTCAATGATTGAAGTTGCGGATCTTTAATCTGCTTTGGCATAATCTTAGGTTAGACTATAGGTTCATAAGTTACAAACGGGCCGATAAGATAGTCTCCTCGCGTCACAGGCAGAATTGACAGCTTGTTCTTTTTGAATATACGGTGAAGATACACCGACTGATCGAATTTAGCCATCAAACTCGCTTCATGAATTTCGTTTATCATTGATGAAGAGATGCTAAATGAGCCGTTCGCTTCTATGTTAGAAAGAATTTTATACTCATCGAACAAATCCCCCCAAGCGCTGTCGATTTTAGTCCTGAATTTACACATTTCACCTATTTCCAGCTCTTGACAAGCACTTCGCCAACCTCCCCTCGCCCCGTACTGTCAGAATTGATGAAGCGCTTGGCCTTGACTTCGATGATTTCAAAGCCGTCGTCACTATATAGGGACCGGATAAACGGGGTATCGGAGTTGCTCAAAAGGCATTTCGCACCTTTTTTAGAACGAGCGACAAAGACATCCCGCAGCCGTGACTGCTTATCTTCTCCAAACCCCCCGGCAAGGTACCCGGTAAAATTGGTCTTGTCAGGGCTGTGATACGGAGGATCAAAATATATAAAGGATCCTTTTCCCGCTTTTTCCACTGCATCTTCGAAATCGCCGGTCAGAATGTCGATATTCACGTTTTCTTGGTTAAGGTAGCGATGAATTGCCTGTAGGACCGCCTCGTCACAAATGGATGGATTTGTGTACTTACCGTAAGGGACATTGAACAATCCCTTCGAATTCACACGGTAGAGGCCATTGTAGCATGTTTTATTGAGGTATATTAGCCGCGCCGACTTCTGGACGTCTGGCATTTCCGCAAACTTTATGCTGTCACGGTCTTGACCCCTCAGCTTGTAGTAGTATTCTTCACTGTTGTTCTTCTGATGCTTGCGCAGTGTTCTTATCAGTTGGTCCACGTCGCTGCGGATCGTCTTGTACGTTAGAATAAGCTGCTCATTGTTGTCGTTGATGACAGCCTGGTGCGGCTGGCAGTGAAAGAACAAGGCTCCTGCGCCGACAAATGGCTCATAATAGCGCAATGTCTCAAAGCCTTCTGGGAGGTGTTTAGTTATTTCATCCAGAAGCTGTCGTTTCCCACCAGCCCATTTGAGGTATGGTTTGACAAGTGGATCTTTTTTCAGTGCTGCTTTAGTTGGCATATTTACCTATTATTATGTAAGTTCACAAAGAATACTTAGAGTACCCTCTTTATAATGAACTTAGACATAATACCCTAGTTGCTACCACCAATATGAGGAGTTTCAGCAATTTTAATTTGTCGCGAGGTACAAAAAGAGTAAAATGTCCTATTATAGAGCGGTGGTCCTTATCATACAGGGCCGGGGTCTGACACCAAACCCTGAGTCCTGTGGCAAAGAGTTTGCGTAGAAATGGCTTTTTGGAGCTTGGTTGAAATATTTCTAGTAATCTAGATTAGCACGTCTCTTACAATATAGCATCTTTTTTTCTACGAATCGATCTCTTTAATCACTAAATAGAAATCGTTTATTCTTGCCTTTATGGTGTCGTACAGCTGCTTTTGATAAAGTACTTGTTTCCCAGGTAACCCGAGAGCTCTTTTTCCCCCGTGATCTGGAACTTCAAAAGGCCTAGCTGAGCTTATGGTGTTTGTTCAAAACCCTTGACTAGTATGCCAAGATAGCGTCCAGGTCCATGCCGCCACCTGGCCTCCTGCGAATCGAAGCCCGCCAGGGGGCGCCTAGTACTTCTCGTTGTGGCGCTTCAAATATACGGCGCCTAAAATCTGCTGGCGGTTTCTACGCCCTCCATTTCATCCATCGCCAGTCACAATACCCCCCTACTCTCAAGGGTTTCGTTGAGGCGTTCGGCCTTACCTACAACCTCGGGGCTGTGGTCCTTGACGTGCCATCTCACACACTCTTAGAGGGCTTTTTCTATCTGAGTCTTGGACTTGTCGTAGGGGCAGAAAACCTCCTCCCACAACTCGTTTCTGTTGACCTTGAAGCTCATACGGCCTGCCCGACGCATGAGGGAGGCGCCGTAACGCTCTATGTATCTGTAATGGAGTTCCATGTTGGAGCTGGCCATGCTGTTAATGTAGAGCCTCGCGAAACCCGGACCTAGCGCCCTCTATCATGCTTCATCAATTCTCCAGATATTGGAAATTAGGCTGATACTAAAAGGATATTCATACGACATTTTAAACTTGCTGTTAATAGAATTCTTCACGACATTTAAATCTTGTTCCTATTAGTATTTATAACGTCATTTTGATCTTGCTCTTATTAGAACTTACCCAGACATTTTAATCTTGCTGTTAAACAAGTAGCGACATTAGATTTTTACAAAAAATTTAACTTTTATTTTTTATATTAAAGGCCACTCATATGGGCTATCATTATTTTTGATCTTACTACCATTTTCGGCTTTAACTAAGGCTCTAAATTTAACAAGGTAATACCTGCGCCGTCTTAAGCGCTCCCTTGACAAAGGGCTAAAAACCCTTTAAACTAAAAAGGTCTTTTTATATTATAAAAACTTTTTTTCTACGCTTTCACAATACAGAGCTAGCAAATAATATTAGCCCCTAAATATCTTAGCCTTTAAATTAGAAAGAGCACAGTTTTACCTAAAACATTAGCCTCAATAATTTAATGGTATTACACAAAAGGAGCCCGCATGAGCCAACAGATTACTAAAAGATCCTCCGAACTTTTTACCCAAGCTCAAAAATACATCCCAGGTGGGGTCAACAGCCCTGTTCGGGCCTTCCGCTCTGTGGGCGCCACCCCACGCTTCATAGTAAAAGGTAGGGGTAACCGCATCTATGATGCCGATGGCAACGAGTACATTGATTTTGTCTCCTCCTGGGGACCTTTAATCTTTGGTCACGCTAGCCCCAATATTATAAATGACGTTGGAGCTGCCCTCAAATTGGGGACCTCCTTTGGTGCCCCCACGGAGGCTGAGACCACCTTAGCTAAGATGATCATAGACTGCGTCCCTTCCATAGAGATGCTGCGCCTGGTAAATTCCGGCACCGAAGCCTGTATGACCGCCATCAGGTTAGCCAGGGGCTTTACTGGACGGGACAAGATCTTAAAATTCATAGGCTGCTACCATGGACATGCTGACTCCCTTTTGGTGGAAGCAGGTAGCGGTCTTGCCACCTTCAGTACCCCCAGCTCCAAAGGGGTACCCCAGGCTTTGGCCAATCTAACAATCACTGCCCCTTATAATGATATCTCCTATTTAGAAGAGATCTTCCGCTTAGCAGGCCCTGAGATAGCCTGCGTTATAGTAGAGCCTGTTGCCGGCAACATGGGCGTAGTACCCCCTGCCCCTGGCTTTTTAGAGGCCATCAGAACACTTACAAGTCAGTATGGCGCCCTTTTTATCTGCGATGAGGTCATAACCGGCTTTAGGCTGGGACTAACTGGAGCCCAAGGGATGTATGGGATTAGCCCTGATTTGACCGTCTTAGGTAAGATCATAGGAGGAGGGCTACCCCTTGCCGCCTTTGGCGGCAGAAGGGATATTATGGAGCATTTAAGCCCCTTAGGGGACGTCTACCAGGCAGGAACCCTATCTGGGAATCCTTTGGCAGTTGCTGCGGGGATCTCCGCCATAGAAAGACTTCAAAAAGAAAAGGGGCTCTATGGCCGCATCAACTATGTTGGCAGCCGCTGGGTAGAGGGCCTGAGTAAACTTGCCAAGGAAAAAGGGATCCCGGTAACTATTAATTCCGTGGGGTCCATGTCCACCCTCTTTTTTACAGAGGGTCCTGTAACTGACTTTGCGTCAGCTTCTAAAAGTGACACCCAAAAATATGCCCTCTACTTTAGGGCTATGCTGGAGGCCGGCGTTTATTTAGCTCCAAGTCAATTTGAGGCTGCCTTTATTTCAGCTGGCTTTATGTTGTTAGATGAGATAGATGACGTCTTAGAAATTGCTTCTAAGGCCTTGGACGCAGTTAAAGAGGCTAAATAAAATAGCTTAGGGGCTCTAAAAAAATAGTTCAAAAGCTTCCCACTTTTTTATCTTTGCTCCAAAAGAAAAAACCCGGCCCTAAGGCCGGGTTTTTTAAGAGAAGTAAAAAGATTACAGGTCCAGCCAGCTGGCGCTGAAAAGGGAGTGACCCAAGACCACCTTGGCGGTCTTTACCACATCCACTTCCTCTTTCTTCATGGTGCTGTAGTCGTACTCCTTGCCGTCCATAACTCCGAAGACGAGGTCGGCGAACCACATACGCTCACCCTTGCAAAGGGCGAACATTTCGGGGTCAAAGGCATCGACTATGGAAGAGTACATGCCCTTCTTCTGGAGCATAGACAAGTAGACGCGGTTTAGGATGGGGCGGAGGTGCTCGGGGTTACCGTTGGAAACGTTGGAAACGCCGTTGGTGCTTTTCGTCATGTGGCCGGGCTGGATAGCCTCCACGATGTCGGGGAGCATCTCGATGAACTCCAGGTTATTCATCAGCTGGTCCTGCTGGATATTCACAGGGGTGATGATGGGGTCGATAAATGCCATCTCGGCATCGATTCCCAGCTCCTGAGCCTTCAAGAGGAGCTCTGTGGTGAGCTCAGCGCGCTCATTGGCGTCCCTGGCCATGCCAGTGGGACCCCACATGAGGCCGACCCAATAGGCATTGTATTTCGCGGCCATGGGGAGCAGTACTTCGTAGCGCTCGGGGCGGCAGGAGATGGAGTTGATTAAGGCGGGCTTTTTTACCCTTTGGAGCCCAGCCTCGATGGCATCAGTGTTGGTGGTGTCTAAGACTATGGGGAGCTCGGTCATGCTCTGGACGATGTCCACGACCCAGGGCATGAGCTCGGCTCCATTCTTCCTAGCTGGCCCCAGGTTGATGTCAACCCAGTCCGGCTCGGCCTTTAATATGCCTTCCAGCATAGTGCGGATTGGCTTTTCGTCCTTATCTTTAAAGGCTGCGCCAATTATTCTATTGGTAACGTTCAGGTTTTCGGCTATGGTAACCATAAACTGCTTGGCCATAAATACAGATCCTCCTTCGTGGGGGTTTTAAAGGGGCCCTTAGGTACCCATTTTATGGGTACCTAAGGGTTTCCAATAGTTTGCAATTTTTTATTTTTGGCGTGAAAAGAAATTAGGGTAGGTAATTATGCTCCGGAGGTCTTGTACTCCTTAAGGAACTTGGGCAGATGTGCTGCCTCACGCGGACCAATGGATACGGTCCAGCCTGGTAGTTCCTCTTCCATGTCGCCAAGAATCGCTGCGGCATACCCGGGAATCACTACGGACTTATGTTTGATCTTTTCAACAATATTGCTCCGCTTGAGAACAAATTGACCTACATCATCACCTGAAAACTTGCCAGCCGCCCACGCAGTGAGAACGGATAGGCCCTCGCAGTCTTTGATGAGGAGCCAGCTGGGGACGCGAGAGCCCTCCACTTCGCCGGAAACGATGAAGTAGGTGAGGGAGAAGTTGGTAGTAACCAGGACCGGGCTGTTCTCGTCGGGGTTGTTGATGGGATAGATGCCTTCCACAACGGTCATCGGGCGCTGCGGGTCGGTGAAGATGTTGAGCCTTTCCAGGAGAAGTGGGAATACCACTGCCCCGTCCATGTCGGACAAGACTACGATGCCAGCGTACTTGGCAACGAGGCTGGTGGCTATGGCGCCCTCGAGGGCCAAATTGTTGGTCATCTCGCAGGGGAAGGTGATGGTGCCAAAGCCATAGTCGCGATTTCCACCCACCAGGGCTGCCCGGCGGATATTGATGGAATCCGTGAAGACATCCTTGGCATTGCGAGCCCCGGAATCTATGACTATGTCCTTGACTCCAGCGGCACCCAAGGCCTTGGTGAGCTCGCCTACCTCATCTAAGCTGGTGGCCTTAATCCAGACGGGAACCTTGGCTTCCTTAGCTACTTCAGCAACTTGCTCCAGATTAGCCTTGGTGGCGGGCCCAATTAGGGGGTTTTTGCCCTCCAGGACAGCGGCAGCCGCTTTTAGGGCTGCGGGGTCTTCGCTGTAGAGGACTACGGAGAGATCGCTATTGTCCACTACCGCTTTAGCGGCATCGGCCAGATTGGCACCGCCTTTGATAACCACGAGCTCGGGGCGCAGATTTAAGCCCACGCGGCTGTACTGGAGCTTCTGATAGCGCTTCACCTTATCGGCTATCTCAGAGACCGGAGTAGTGTCTTCGATAAGGGCCGCTATGGCAGTGGGGTTAAAAAAGGTCTTCTCGTGCCTGAATTGGACGGTCTCGCCGCCTACCTTGATGGCTGTTTCGCCATAACCTATAGCTACCGGGCGTATCGGGGGTGCGGAAGCCGCGGCCAACTTCTCCCTGGACTCAGGGGAGACATCCGGGCATTTGTCTAGCTCTGCCTTGCCGGAAGCCAAGTTCATGGCAAAGGCTAGGCAGGTAGCCACACCGCATTTCTTGCAGTTGGTCCCCGGAAGTAGTTTAAAAATTTGAATACCGGTCAGAGCCATGTGTAAACTCCTAAAGAAAAAGAGCGGCCTTGCGGCCAATGGTAAAGGGTTTATTTTTTCCCTGCAATGGTGCAGGGTACCTAGAGATATCAAAATGCCCACCCTGGCAAAAATGCCAGGGTGGGCAATAAAATTACAGGATGGAATCCATCGTCAAGGCCGGGTGCTGCTTTTCTTCCAAGAAGGGCAGGATCTCCTCTTCGGTGATACCTACGGTCTCATCGGCAATGCGATCTATCAGATCGGGCATACCCAGTTCCGTTCCACGCTTAACTATCATGTCGTGGAGCTCGTCCTTTAGGCTCTTGGGCATCCAGACTAGCCTGAAGATGCCACCGTCGCCTGTAAGGAACTTACGTTGGATGATGTTGTACTTGGAGTGCCCCACGAAACCTGGGGTCTGGTTGCCACCACCCATGGCACCGGCCAAGGTGGAGAACTTCATGCCACTGGGGGTCTCCCCAGAGTAGTCACGGTTTACGGTCATGATGCCGTTGCAAGACGGGAGCAGAGCGGCTATGCACTCGCAGCAACCGCAGGTGGTCATGGGGTCGTTCACCATGCTATAGAAGCAGACATTGGTCACCGCCTGGCGGGAGGCCATGGCGATGAAGTCATTGGCACCCTGGTAGATGCCCAAGACGGCATCTACGGTTTCACCCTTCTCGATGGGCTGATTGGGACCAGTGGTATTTATCTCGTAGCTAGCCTTACAGTCCATCCAGTTATAGGCGCCGCACAGACCTGTACGCTCTGGAGAGACCACGCAGACGTGGTTGGGAGCGAAGCTCTGGCACAAGGTGCAGCTGTAATAGATTTCCGTGGTCTCGTCGGTCATGTTCTCCACGCGGGCATCGCGGACTAGGTAGACCTTGCGGGCCTGATCCCTTACCGCTTCTGCCTTGTCGGGCTCTGTGAAGATCTCTACCTGGAGTTTGTCGAAGACCGCCCCGAATTCCTGGTGCAGCTTAGCGTGGAGGATGACGCCCAGATGGCGAATGGTAAAGCCTTTAGTGATGGCGTCCTTGGACACACGGAGCATGCCGATGTCCCTCTGGCCAGTGTGCATGAGGCCCTGGGCATAGTTGATGAGGTGGTGGATCTGGCGCTCCAAGATAGGCTCGAAATCTTCCTGGAATTTGCGGCCAGCTACGGTAATCTTGATGGCCAGGGGGAGTGAGCCCCCCTCTTTGATGTCCGAGACGTCCGGACCAATGACCAAGACCTTACCGTCTTCCACCTTGTCCATGGGAGCTGAGGTGACCCATTCCACCACCGCCGTCTTGGAGCTGCCACCCATCTCGCAGAACATATCTCCGCGGCGGATGCGCTCGCCTTCGAAGGCGGGCCCGTAGGCCAGGGGAATATCCACTGTGGCCACGGTGGTCTTAAGACCACGCACTTCCACAGAACGCTGGACTATTTCGTCCAAGGGGACATTGGCAACCACGTGTTCGTAGGTACAGACGCCTGTGGGCAGGATCTCCGGGATGTCCGTGTCAGCTAAGGTAGGAAAGCCCCAGTTGACGCAGCCAGCCGCATTGGCGGCCCACTCGGCATTGACCTCGCCTAAGGCGTTGACAAAGGCGAAGACGCGGTCCTTATTGTAGAGCAGGATCTTCCGGTAGTCGCCGGGCTGCACGCCTCCAAAGCCCATGGCTACGCGGTTGGCGAAGCCCAAGGCGAAGACAGCAGCGGAGATATCCGGGCCGTAGGGCACCAGACGGGTGTTCCAGCCTACTTCCACGCCTGCCTCCACCAATTGCTCGGAGAATGTGGTGCCTCCCTGATTGGCGCACATAAAGACGTAGATGGAACGCTTCTGGTAATCCAAGGCGATCTCCTTGGCGATCTCGATGGTGGGTGCTGCCCCCACTATGGCTACGAAGCCAGGGGCGGAACCGTCCACAAAGGAGACGCCGCGCTTACGGAAGATGGCATCCTCGGCTGCTCCCAACCAGAGGACCCCGTTTTCCGGGTCAGTTTCCTCGGTTACGGAATAGAAGTTGGGCTCCCTTATGTACTTGATGCCCTCCACGATTTCCTCGGCCAGGATGGCGGCCATGCCGGCATCCAAGAGGGGTCCTAAGTAAGGCAAAAAGTTTAGGCTCTTGATGTGCGGGGGCAATAGCTTACGAGCCACCTCCAGGCATTTGCCTGCGTCGGCCAAAGTCTTTATAGGGATCCCCAAAAGGGAATAGTTGATGGGAAGGAAGTATGCGGTATTGGGGAACTCCAGCTTCTGTTCGGGGCCGTAGTCCTCCAGGGCCTTTTTATAGATACCCTCCGCCTTCTGTACGATATTGTATCCGCCCTGGATGGCGGCGAATGCGACAAGTTTTGACATTTAGTATCCTCCTGGATATCAGCCCCGCGCGGGGGACCCGCGCGGGGGAGAATGTTACGCAGCCTCGATCTTCTGGCGATCTGCCATATCCATGAGCACGCGCTCCCTGGCTTTATCTATGCCCAGGGCCACGCGCTTCAGGTCTATGTGTTCCAAGATCTTTTGGGCGGCCAATGTCGGATCTGGCTCGTAGGCCCATTTGCCTCCGTAGAGCTCCTCCATGTCATGCTCCAGATGGTGCTTGACCGTGGGGGAACCGGCTATTGCCAGGGGGATTCCGATCATTACGTAAACACCGGAAGTTACAAAATACTGTCCTATGCCGATGGCCTTCTCGCTCATCCAGCCGGGCGCCGCGCCCGCTGCGGGAAGGTCAGCTAGTTCTTTACCTAGCCCGCCGGCCTTTACCACCTCGGTGGCAGCAGTTAGGATGCGGGAATTGTCCAGGCAGGAACCCATATGGAGGACCGGAGGAATACCTACGGTCTCGCAGACCTCGGCCAGTCCAGGCCCAGCGTAGACAGCTGCGGATTCAGGGGTCAAAAGTCCCGCCTTGCCGCAGGCCATAGCCGAGCAACCGGTTGTCAAAACAATGCAGTCGTTCTTGATGAGCTCTTTGATTAAGGTAACGTGTACCTCATCGTGCTCCACGCGGGCATTATTGCAGCCAACAACGCCTACTATGCCGCGGATGCGGCCATTGATAATGTTGTCATTTAAAGGCACAAAGGAGCCGCGGAAGGTACCGCCCAGGTGGTACTTGATGGCCTCAGTGGAGAAGCCCACCACCATGCGGTTACTGTCCCTGGGGATATTCACCTCCCCGCGGTTGGGGAAGTTGTCAGCGGCAATGCGGATTATTTCTTTGGCCTTCTCCAAGGCCACATGCTCCTCGAAGTTCACATGGATGGTGTTCTTACCGGAGGCGCACTTGGCGATGGGCATGGTGGTGATGAACTTGGTGTGGTAGCACTCAGAGACCCTAGCCAAAGACTCCATGATACACTGGACGTCCACCACCATGGCCTCTACGGCCCCGGTGATTACCGCAAGTTCCTGCTGGAGGTAATCGCCGGCAATGGGCATGCCGTGGCGCACTAGGATCTCATTGGCAGTACAGCACATACCAGAGACCACATAGCCAGCTGCCCCTTTACTCCTGGCATATTCCTGCATCTCAGGGAGATTCACGGCGCAGACTATCATCTCGGAGACTAGGGGATCGTGTCCGTGGACAATAATATTAACCTTGTCGTGGGAGAGGACTCCCAGGTTTATTCTCCCAGTAGTGGGGTAGGGGGTGCCGAACATGACGTCCTGGAGGTCAGTTGCCATCATACTGCCGCCCCAACCATTACCCAAGGAGCAACGGGCTCCCTGATAGAGTAGGTTGCGGTAGTCTTGGTCCACGCCCATATGGGTGCGGTGCATGATCTCCACCACCTCGCGGTCAATACCCCGGGGTTTGACCTCGTGCTTGGTCCAGCGGTCATAGGTGGACTTGGGAGCGCGCTTCAGGTAGATAAGCTCTCCCTGCTGCTGACCCCATTGCGAGAGCGCCGTCTCGCCCACCTGTACTGCTATATCCCATTTATCGCGGGGTACGGTTACTCCGTCCTTTTCCTCTGTGGTGGGAATGCCGAAGTAGCCAGCCACTTCGCGCAGCTTAATCTCATCTTTTATCGTATAGTCATGGGCCTCCCTGCGAGCCATGGCCAAAAAGGTCTCGGTAACGGCTCTACCGTGGTCAGAGTGCGAGGCACAACCTGCCGCTATTTGGCGGATAAGGTTTCTTGCCACTATAGTCTCGGGGGTGGCTCCGCAAAGCCCCACTCTCGTGTCGGGCTCGGTACCATCTTTAATCGCCTTAGTTAAAGGGAGCCGACAGGGGCCCTGCGCGCAAATCTTGCAACAGATTCCTTCTGTGCCAATATTGCACTGCTTCATCTTGACAGCCCTGTCGAAAATGGTCTCCACACCTTTCTTTTGGGCATAGTGAAGCATCTTGATGGTGGCCGAATCTATTGTCACTTGTTCCGGCACAGCCACCTTTGGGTTAGTAGTTTCAGACATTCAATGACTCCTTCATGGAATCACCCCTTTTGAACTTAAAAGGGGGGGTTATATAAAATTTTACTTGTAGGGTGCGCAGGATGTGAAGCTCTGAGGCCCTGGTGGGACTTTGGCAAACTCTTTGCCTAAAAACCCTGCCAGCGCACAGAGATCCACATGAAGTCGTATATGCCCCGGTTTTCCGGAGTTTATTAAAAGGCCCCTCTCCATGAGGCTCTGGGGCGCTGCCCCTGGCCCTATGATGGGAGCCGGTTAGAATAGGCTCTGGATAAAGTCACGCTTTAAAGCTAAGTCCCTTTTGACGATAATGTCGGTAAAACAAAATCAATATCGCGGAGTCCTCACATGCACTCTATCCAGCTCGGCTATGATTTCATCAGCGATAGGTGTCTCCTCAGGCGGCTTTTCAGCCTCTTTGGCGACAGGTGGCGCTGTGGTTTCCTGGTCAGGAGCTTTAGCTTCTTTGGCTTCACTCTTTCCATCAGCTTTTTTTGCACTCATTTTCTCGAAAATCCTTTAAATTATTCCTACTTAGGTTTAAGGGGGGCCCTAAAGGCCCCCAGATATACTTTCACCCAATGCCTGGGGCATAAGCCCAGGCATTGGGTGGGAAAATTTATGGTATTGCGGTGATGGGCACCTGGGGTATTCCGGAGTCGTTTATGGGGCTGCCATCGGTTAGTGAGTCTATGTAAGCGCGGGTCACCTGTAAGGACCCGGGGTGGGCAAAGAGGATGAGGCTGGAGCCGGCTGCCAGAAAGGAGACTGCTGTAGTCACTTCCATCATGACTCCACGGCAGGACTGCTCGCCCATGGTCTCGTTGCCCTCGGTGGGAAGGTTACACTCTTTGACCTTCCAGGTCTCATCGCCAATAATGGCTATGATGGGCTGCTGGAGCTTATCGTCCTGCTGCACCAAGGCAGCCATGTTGATACGCTCCATGATGGAGTAGGTGTACTCCAAGCCGTATCCCAGACCGCTGATGGTGGGGTCGATCAAGATCTTGTCAGCCTTTACGCCCAGATCCATCAAAAGAATGTTCAACTGCTTGGCCAAGTTTACGTCGATGGGCGACTTGGCCACTATGGAGTGACCGTAGGCCAAGGCCTGGGCTCCCAGCTGCTTGTAGTTCTTTTCTGTAACAGGACCTAAGACCAGGTTCTTGCCGTTGAATTGTTCTGCCACCTTGGAAAGGACCTCTATGTCCTTGTCCTTGTTGTCTACGCCCATTACTATTACGGGCACGTTTACGGCATTTACTACCTTGGTCACGGTCTCCACAGCCGCATCGGGGCTGGCGTCTAAGTCATTGGGATCCGTGGACTTCAGCTGCAGGGAAATTACATCCGCGCCGAATTCTACGCATTTCTTCGCCCAGGCTGCCGGATCACCTAAAACGTCGCCATACGCTTCTTTAAGGGGAGCGGCATATGATTCACCTGGATCCATGTCCCAAACTTGAAGCCCGAGCTTGGGCTTATGGGGGAAGGTCCCTTCAAAATCATGAAAATTGTAAGCCGACTGACCGCCTACAATTACTTTCTGAGGACCAAGCGGGACTTCGTTTATCTTCCCGCTGTACTTTACTTTGTTTACTTGGAAGGCCAAGATCCACCTCCTAAAAAAAATCGGGCCGGCCTATATTTGGAGCTAGCGGCCACTTTAATTTAATTGAATTTAAAAAATTGACTCTTTAAGAGCGCGCAAGCCCGCGCGAGGCAGTCAATTCCTCACGCCAGCCATATTCTTTCCGCCCCTCTCAGCTCCAAGGATCCTGCGTCCCAGACCGGCTGAGAGATTGAGAAGGTTCCAAGGTATCCCAAGATTCCAGAGGCTCTCCACAAATACATACCAGAATCTATAGGGGGCCGGACAAAATTATAATTTTCCACGCATAGTGCAGCCAAATGCGAGTATATCAATAAGGGGTGTTCGTCAAAGAACCACTTGATAACCACTTGGCGTGAGCAATAAAGGGGGTAAGGCAAAGGAGACAAAAAAACCGCTTCAAAGAGCAGCGAGGCCCGGCAAAGCGGTAGGGGAAGTAATCAGGGAAAAACCCAAGACTTACAAGATGCCAGGGGGGCAATCTTGTGTAGGCCTCGACAGAATGCTTCCATAGAAAGAAGGTGAGCGCAGGTATAGCTACCCGCTAAACTCCGGAGGACCGGGGTTATACCTCTTTTATGGAAAGCTATCATTTTGAACTCTGTAAATCTCTAGAAAAAATAAAATTGCCAAAGGAAAATCAACTTGTTTATCATGAAATACCCCAAACAAGCCCATTTGTCAAGTCATTATTTTATACTTTTAATTTCAGGCATCAAAAAAGACTGTAAAGGAGCAAAGAGAAATTCTTTAGGGGGATTTAAGTCATTGATATAACAATATAATTCCCGAAAGCCTTGTGTGGCAAGGAAAGGCCCGCATCTACCCCTTGGAAGGGGGTTATCCCCCCTTCCAAGGGGAAAAGCGCAGTTTTTAAAGCTGGAATGGAAAAAAATTAGATATTTCGGCACCTTAGCTTAAAGTACCTAAGGGGAAAAAGTACTATATAAGGAGGCCAGCAATTAGCCTCCCTCCAGGGGGCAAGGCCGCGCACCGCTACATATAGACATTGCCTCAAAGTACTATAACTATCCTAAAAACACACTAATTTTACTATATAAGCAGATATAAACCAATAACAAGATCTAGAGTGGCTTTTGATAAAGACTGTAAAAATAAAACAGCCAAGTCTCTAAGTAGATTATAATACAAAATTGATGTTTGGCAAGATCAAATTTTACATATCTTAAATTCCTAGCTAAAATAAAAAGACTATAAATTTAATAAACTTAGCCTGAGAATTGGAATTTTCCCCACTGCCCTTTTCTTGTGCTTAGTCAAAAATAGCTACTTTATATTGTGTTGAGCCCCTGGGAAAAAAATAGTGGAGGGCTGGCTAAAAAAAAGAGGGCTCTTTTTCCCTCCACAAGATATAGAGCAGGCGCTTCTTTTTAGAGCCCTTGTAAGGGGCTAATCTTGTGGTCTGGATTAAGGGAGCTTGGAAAGGGGGCTAAGGGGTCAGCAAATAAAAAAAGAGCCTAAACTTTAGGCCTTGGGGATTTTTGCCTAAAGAGCGCGGGTAACCCTTTTAGGGATAACTGTCTTGGAAGCTCAAAATCGCCTATAGGGCCTTACCGGGGAAGACGATTTTTTTGGGCCCCTAAAGGTAATTTTTTGACAGCTTGACTTTTGCTTAACTGGGACCCTAAAAGAAAGGCCGCAGGCATTAGAAGGGCCTTTCGCCCTTCTATGCCTGCGGCCAGGGGATTTAGACCGAGCGCAGGGCCAGGGGATTTAGACCGAGCGCATAGCCTTGGGATTTAGACCGAACGCAGGGCCTTAGGATTTAGACCGAACGCAGGGCCTTAGGATTTAGACCGAGCGCACCTCTTGGCGAACAAAGGCCTCATAGGACAGGATGAAGGTGATTATGGAAAAGCCCAAAAGCAAGAGTATGTCCGGGATCACCAAGATGAAGGATTGGCTCAAGGTGATGCCACCTTGAAAGTGGGTCAAAAGATAGCGGTCCAATTGATTCATGAGGGCATAGCGGAAGCTCTGGTCACTTCCCCTATGTGTGGGGTCCAAGAGGATACTTGAAGACTGGGTATAGAGGCCTGCAGGAGAGATCATGGTTATGGCCTTGTCTATCCTATTGTAGGTCGTAAGCTCCCTTGCGGTGGGCCTTGAGGGATCGTTCATGGGCGCCATGGCCGAGGCCGCTGCCTGACCCAAGACAGGGACAAAGAAGATGATAAAGATCCACAGGGCAGCGGCCGCCATAGCTGAGGTGGCCACAGAGCGGAAATAGATGGATAAAAGGATGCTAAGTCCCAGCCAGAACCCCATATAGACTATACTTAAGACCCAGAAGAGGCAAAGGCGCATGACCTCATCAAAAGTAGGTACTACCCCGACACCTACTAGCCCCAGGCCGGCCAATAAAAGCATGAGGGCTGTTAGCATAATGGCCAGGGTGATAAGACCTGCCAAATATTTACCCAAGATGACCTCGTCCCGGTGGATGGGCTGGGCTAGGATCTTAGATAGGGTCCCTAAGTTACGCTCCCTATTTATGGAATCGAAGCCCAAGACTATGCTCACCAGTGGTCCAAAGATGGACAGAAAGAGGGTCAAGGAAAAAAAGGCCCCTGTGGCTGTAAAAAGGAGCAAAAAGGTCCTTCCCTCCAGAAAGGCACTCCCTCCCTGGGACAATACTTCCCGGATACTTTGGCCTGTTAAGTGAGTAATTAAAAAGCTCACCATGAAGACTAGGGACATTATGAGTAAAAAGCGCGTTGACCCAAAATGGTCTGCTAGCTCCTTTTTAATGATGGCTTTCATTTTCTTTCTCTCCCTGGGGGCCTTTATTATTCTCTTCCTCTCTCTGGCTCTCGCCACGGCCTAAAGGTGCTTTTTCCTCCGAGGCAGTATCCCCTTTATCTTTTGGCTCATCTAAATTTTTATCAATAGCTACTGATTCTTTTTCCTCTAATCCCTCACCTTGGAAAAAGTGGCTGTAAATAGCCTCCAAGTCGTCGGGTAAGCCCGTTTTTTCCGCCAGGTCCTTCACAGAACCCTGGGCCAGTAAACGCCCCTTTTGGAGGATCCCTACCCTATGGGCCACCCTATTTACCAGGTGTAAAAGGTGGGAACAGAGGATAACTGTGAGACCCCTTTCCGAAGGTAAGCGAACAATAAAGTTCAGCATGGTGTTGATACCTGCGGGATCCAGACCCAAGGTGGGCTCATCTAAGAAGACTATCTGGGGGTCTTTAATAAGTACCTCTGCCATGCCTAGGCGCTGCCGCATGCCTCTGGAAAAGGCGGAGATAGGCTTATCAGCTGCCTCTTTTAAGTCCACCATTTCCAGTACCTCGGATATTTTACTTTCCACATCGGAAAGCTTATTTAGCTCAGCTACATACTTAAGGTTTTCCTTAGCTGACATATCCCCGTAAAAACCCATGTTCTCGGCCATATACCCAACCTTGGATTTGACCTTCAAGGGTTCTTTGACTGGATCTAGGCCTAAGACCTTAACAGTTCCTGAAGTGGGCAAAGATAAGCCCAAAAGCATAAGAAGGGTAGTTGTCTTCCCTGCCCCATTGGGGCCCAGAAAACCAAAGATCTCCCCAGAGTTGATGCTCAAGGTTAGGTGGTCCACCACTGTATGACGGCCGTAGTTTTTGGTGAGTTCCACCATTTCTATGATGGGAGACCCCTTTTCATATTCCAATTCTCTTTCTCTTAAGGCCTCTGGCATTATGACCCTTCACTCGTAAATTGGTAGCTAATAATCCCTAGAGAAAAAAGCATATTTCTCCTTTAAATTATCGGCAAATTTGCTTTAGGTTTTAGGTTTTGGGGTTTTTTAACTGGAAATTGGAGTTTTAAGCTATTAGAAATGCACGCTATTTTCCTTCTTAGCTTAGGGGCATTATACGTTTCTAGTTAGAAAAAGCAAAGCTATGAGGATAACGGATGGTATTGTCGTGGGAGCTAAATGCCCTGTAGCCGCTAAGGGCGCTAATGGCGCTAAATATATTAGAGAGGGCTAAAAAAGCCTTAACACCTGGCAACTGAGATGCGGAATTTAAAGGGAGATACAAAAAAGAAGGATTTGAGACTCAAAAAAGAAGGATTTGGGGCTCAAAAAAGAAGGATTTGGGGCTTATTAGAGAAGGATTTGGGACTTATTAGAGAAGGGCTTGGCACTTAAAAAAAAGAGGTGGGACTCAAAGGAGAAGGGCTTGGGGCTTAAAAAGGAGGGGCTTATAAGGATAGGCTCAAAAGGAAGGGCAGCGGGAAAGATGAGGGCATAAAAAAACCGTGACTTGGGCTGGTCACGGTTTTTTTCTAAAGCTAACAACAAGGAGAAAATTATTTAGCTTAATGTTGGCGCGAGGGGTATGTCCCTTTTTCTGGGTTTATGTATAAGCAATAGCTGTGCCAATGAGCCCCTAAAAAAATTAAGTTACTGAAATAAATAGTTATTTTAACAAAGTTCCAAAAAACAAGGGGCCCAGGAAAGCTTTTTTTGTTCAAAAAATTGAACAAATTCGCATAAAATTTGTACAAATCCAGCAAAAATTTGAACAAGCTTCTAAAAATTGAACAGACCCCTAGCCTCAGCTAGCCTGTAAACCACTAAGGGCCCCAGAGGCCAAGGGCTTATAGCCCTTGTTTACAGGGGAAAAGGTTCTAAGTGGGTCCCAAGCTAGGAGCTCTTATTAAGCTCAAGCTAATTAGGGACTATTTAGGGTCTATTTAGGGACTATTTAGGGACTAGCCAAAATTTAGGCTAACAAAAAAACCGTGACTTGGGCGGGTCACGGTTTTTTTAAGCTAAGAAACAAGGAGAAAAATTGCATAGCTTGCATTGGCAAGGTGTATGTCCCTCACCGCTTTTGCTATTAAGCAAAAGTAGGGCCAAAGGTGAAATTAAAATAATCCCTTCATAATTGCCTATTAAGCTCAGGGTTTGTTCAAATTTTCACAATATGAGCCCAAAAATCGTTCAAAAATTTGAACGAATCAGTAAAAAATTTGAACAAGCTGTTCAAAAATTTGAACAGCAGGCGAGTCCCATCATTTTGCCTCATTTTTGGGGGCTGTATTTTACTGTGCTTTGGCGTAAAATTGACTTGTTTTCACCTATGCTAAAAAGCTTTAATCTTCCATAATTTGCCAAAATGCTATTTTTAAGCTCTAGCTACTTTGGTAGCTACTTAGCTTATTTGAAATTTGTCCTTTTGCCCCTGGCAACAAAATAAGGACGGCAAAAAAAATACTAATGACAGTAGACTCCTATCTAAAATCTGCTCTCGCTTTAAAAAAATACCCTCCCAGTGCAATAGAGCCAAAGAAAGATACCGAAAAAAGTACCCTCCTCTTAGACATAAGGAATCTTTCCGTAGCTTTTGGAAAGGGGGACTATCTTCCAGTAAAGGGGGTGGATCTCATCTTAGCCAAGGGAGAAGTGGCAGGTCTAGTAGGTGAAAGCGGCTCAGGAAAATCACTGGCTGCCTTCTCTTTAATGGGACTATTACCCTTTGGGGCCAGGGTACCCAATGGGGAGATTATCTTTAAAGGCTTAGATCTAATAAAACTAGCCCCTAAAGAAAGAAGGGCTCTCTGCGGAAAGCAAATGGGCATGATCTTCCAAGAACCTTTGACTGCCTTGAACCCGGTTCTGACAATAGGGGAGCAGGTCTCTGAGATCTTCCGCTATCATGAACACATGAAAAAGAAAGAGGCCAGAGAACTTTCCTATGAGCTCTTGAGCCAGGTTGGCCTTCCCAATCCCAAGGCAGCCTATTCCAGCTATCCCCACCGCTTTTCAGGGGGCATGCGCCAAAGAGTGGTCATAGCCATGGCCTTGGCCTTAAATCCGGATCTAGTAATTGCCGACGAGCCCACCACAGCCTTAGACCCCACCATTGCTCTGCAGATTACTAGGCTTTTGCATAAGCTAACCAAGGAAAGGAATACTGGGGTACTCTTTATTACCCACAATCTAAGGATCCTCTCTTCCTTGGCTTACAAGGTCTTTGTGATGTACGCAGGACTCATCCTAGAAGAGACCGGACAGTTTCTTAAAGACCCCTTGCACCCTTACACCAGGGCCCTAGTGGACGCCCTGCCGCCCAACCCCTCAGAAAAGAGCACCAAGGCATTAATCCCTATTCCTGGCCAGGGGCCAGGTCCAGCTGACAAGTTCAAGGGTTGCCCCTTTGAACCCCGTTGCACTATGAGCTTTGCCCCCTGCACAGAGAGCCTCCCGCCCTTATTTAAGGTGGATGAGCGTTCTGTCCGCTGCTTTAGGTACGGCTCGTGTTAAAAGCCATAGGTATTCATAAGACCTTTAGGCCCTCTATAGGGTTTTTAGGTGAACTAAAAAACTTCTTTGGCAAAGCCCCAGAAGAGGGAGTTAAGGCAGTAAGAGGCGTAGATCTTTCTATTAATAAGGGAGAGATCTTAGGGCTAGTGGGTGAATCCGGCTCCGGAAAATCCACCTTAGGGAAGATCTTTGCCACTTTACACTCCCCAGATAAGGGTCAGATCCTCTTTGAAGGCAAAGATACCTTAAAGTTCAGTAAAAAAGAGCACAAGGCCTTTTTCCGTCAAGTCCAATACATGTTCCAAGACCCATCCTCCTCTTTGGACCCCAGACTCACAGCTGAAAAGGCCTTGGCCGAAGGCCTTATCATCCACAAGCTGGGGGATAGAAGGGCCAGACAAAAGCGCGTGCGCGAACTCATGGAAGAGGTGGGCCTGGACCCATCCTATAGCACCCGCTATCCTCATCAGTTCTCCGGAGGCCAGAGACAGAGACTGTCTCTGGCTAGGGCCCTCTCTTTAAACCCTAGGGTGTTAATAGCAGATGAACCTGCCTCTGCCTTGGACGTCTCAGTCCAAGCCCAGATAATCAATCTACTTTTAGAAGAAAAGACTGAAAGAGGCCTTACCCTCGTAATCATCAGCCACGATCTAGCCCTGGTCTCCCTCATAGCCGCCAGAATAGCCATTATGTATGGCGGCCTCATCATGGAGTTAATCCCCAAAGAACTCTTGGGCGCTATTAATCACCACCCCTATGTCAAAGCCCTCTGGGCTTCGGCAGAATACCAGGGCGAATCCTCAGATAAACTCATCTTAGAAGGAGAACCCCCAGACCCGGAAAACCCTCCTCCAGGCTGCCCCTTTAGCCCTCGCTGCCCAGAGCTAATAGATAAATGCCTTACAGACATTCCTCCCCTAAAAGAAGACAGCCCAGGCCACCAATGCGCCTGCCATCAAAGATAATCCCAACTTTATACTCTAGGTTTCAAAAGAGCCTAAATCCCAAAAGAGCCTAAGCGCCTTAGTTCCAAAAAAGATGTTAGGGGACTGGGGTTCCAAAAAAGAGGCTAGCCCTACCTCGCAAGCCCAGCTTTACTGTTGGCAGCTTTATTTGCCCCAGCTGTACTCTTGAAAGCTGCCTTGCAGCTGCCAATAAGGTTAGAGCTTATTGGACTACTCGTTTAAGCTTCCTGAAAGCTTTCTAAAAGCAGAGGGGTCTATGCGTGCCCCGTTTAAATAGACGCCGTAGTGGAGGTGGGCACCTGTGACCCTACCTGTCTTACCCACAAGACCAATAGGCGTCTCGCCTTTTTTTACTTCCTTTCCCTCGGAGACTAAGATCTCCGAAAGATGAAAGTACATGCTGATAAGGCCCTGGCCGTGGTCTATATAAATGGCCTTCCCGGAAAAAAAGTGATCCCCTGTGAGGATTACTACGCCATCTGCCGGACACCTTACAGGGGCGCCTTCCGGCGCCCTGTAATCTGCCCCGGCATGGGGCCTGGGGCTCAAAATGCCATTCATCCTGGTCTTGCGGCCAAAGGAACTATTGATAGCCGCATCCACAGGCTCCAAAAACTCCCCATGCCACAGACGGTAGGGACTGACAGTAGCTAGTGCCCTATCTGTTAAGACCTTTTCCCTAGCTGCCCTTTCCTGATCCGCCTGGGAAAGCTGTACCTGAGATTGGGGAACAGTTATGTTCCTCGTGCCATAGTCCTTTTCTAGGACTGTCACATCAATAGTCTCTTGACGCGTACCTTGACTGGTCTCAAAGCTTATTGTAAGGGGATAGACTCCGGGCTGAATCATAATATCTGCCCCAAAGATACCTGTTACCCCTCCCTTGGTGGGAAAAAAGAAAATAGGCCTACCGTCAAAGTGCCCTTCCGGAGCTGCATCCATATCCAAACCCTGGATAGTGACCCGGGCTGGACCTCCTATATCAAGTGGATCCGGGACCACTTGGATGCTCAAATCTTGCCCCTGGGCCAAAGAGGGCCCATCTTCGCCCCTTAGCTGGGCTGCGGCCGATTGGCACCCTAAGGCGGAGGCAAAGAACATAATAGCAAGGCTTATAGTCAAGATCCTTGTGACTTTAGGCATAGGCTTTTCTTTTGTTTCTTGAGTTTTACAAGATTTTTATGAGGATTAATGCTGAAGGGGGATTAATAATAGATTTAAGATCCCACAACAAGTAAAAATCCCGTCTAAGGTAAACCTTAGACGGGATTATTTTCTTAATTCTGCCTGGAGTGGGCGGGGGATTCTTTCAAAAACAGACTGTGATACTCTTCATGGGTCAAATGGCGCCGCAATGTTAGATCCAGAAGGGAAAAAAACTTTTTGATCTCTTCTTCATCCAAGCGAGGTAGGATGCGCTTCATGACCTCATCATCGGAGAATTTCTGGAGATAGACCTGCAAGGTTGCTAGATCCGTCTGATGGTCAAAACCTTCTGCCAAAAGTCCAGTCCAGTTCTCGACAAACTCGTGCTTATGCTGAGACACCTTTATTTATCCCACCAACCGCCCTTTTTGGCGGTGGTGCCAGGGGCTGGCTTTTTTCCTTGAGTGCGCGGTTTAAAAGGATCAGTTGCGTCTTGGGCGGCTGGCTGCGGCTTGGGCGGGGTTTTGGGCTGAGGATTTAAGATATTGGTGAGTTTGGGCTTAAGTTGGCCGTATTTTTTTTCGCCTTGCTCCACATAAAGCCAGTTGGCGCCAAAGAGCTCGCCTACAGGAAATTTTTCCCTGATCCCGGTAAGCATGAAGGCGTCATCCAAAAGGATCATCTCTACATGGGTCTCACCTACCCTCAAGGTGGCCCAAAAATTCCGGAATTCAGTGTGCTTGGCTGTACTACCGGTACCAATGGTACTTTTTTTCGTCTGCAGGTAGATGCCCTCCTGCAGCTTGTCCTCGCCCATGATCTCCTCCACATAAACTATGGAACATTTACGGCTTCACCCAAAAAGCGACCTAAAACCATGGGGAAACGAGCAGGGTAAAAATGGCTAGAGGTTTTTATGAACTTCATAAGGATGGAAAAGCCGAGTTATGAGCCGTAGGCGCTTAGCGCCTTACGGTAAGTGGACACCCCAAAACACAAGGGTCAAATCTCAGGGGGAAAAATTATAAACATTAATTCATTAAATTAAGATAAAATAGCGGATAACACTTTTAAATTATATCTATATAGAAGATATTTCCACAACAATATTCCAATGTTCGTATAAGCCCCGAAAATTACCCTTTACTAAGGGAAAAGGCCCTCGGAGCTTGATGCCGCAAAATCCAAGGGGCTAGTGTTTTCCCATTATAGTATCACTTGAGCTCTTTGTAAAGCGTATCCTAGGAGCTCCCGGCAAGGCCTTTATTCCATCTATATGCCCTTTTTATCGGATAGCTAAGTAAAAATCTCGGCCCCCCTTGGGAAAAATAAACAAATTTTTAAGCTAACCTTCCCGCTTATAAGGCACTAGCATCCTCTTTTAAGTTCCAGAAAGCCCTAAGTCCTAGAGCTTTTTAGCCCCTAATTGTGGCTTTGGCCAAGGCGACAAGACACAAAAAAACCCGGGCCTGGACAAGAAGTTCTATGTCCAGGCCCGGGGAATAAATAAAGCTTGGGGTCAATTAGCCCCTAGATATTTAGAACTCGAAACCAATCCTGAAGCCTCCGGAAACACCCTTATATTTACCGGCATAGCCCTGGACGCCGAACTCTATGGAAACGTCCTCATGGTTCTTAAATCTGCCAATGCCACCAAACTCAAGAACCCCAGTAGCTCCCCTCAAGCTGGGCTCCCTGAAGGTTACGTCATCATGGGAGGCCCTTGCCCTGTTGGAAAACTCGTACTCTAAATAAGCGCCGCTGTACCAGGAGAACCTGGGGGTCGTGTCCCTGGTGTAGCGGAGTCCGCCGCGGGCGCGGTGGGAATTGGATTTGGCAAAGTTAACCATGGTTCCACCGCCGACATCAACATTTTCGCCCCGCAAATGAGTCCAGTAATACCTGGCCACAAAATCAATCCTGGAGATGTCATTGATGTCTTTGACATAACCTATCCCCAGGTGGGCCCCCATGTACGGGGTTCTGTAGTTGTAGCGCACCAGATCATTGGTGGTTAGATAGAAATTATCCGTCCAGAAACGGTTTTCCAAGCGTCCTGCCCTGAAAGAACCCTCAATGCGCAGCTTGTTTTTCCAGGTATAACGCGTCAGGATACCAATGCCCAAAGAACGGATATCGCCTTTTGCTTCCACAGCTACAGGCAGATTTTGACTATTGGCGGTCACAAAGTTCCCGTCAATATAGTAAAGCATCCTTCCCGCCTCAACGTATCCGCCCAAGAGCCATTTCCCGCCGCGGTCATTAGTGCTCTTCCTGGCAATGCCCAAGATAGCCTTGGGGCCCTGGAGCTGGATCTTGGCGTCTGTTTTAATCTCAAACCAGGATCCATCCATACCAGCAAAGAGCTGCCAAGCGTCTTCTCTCTGTATAGCTAAATCCGCCGCCTGATAGCTGTGGTCTGGTAGCCATGTGCCTATATTGGCCGCATATGCCAGGGCAGCTGCATGTCCCTCGGGTATGATCTCATAATCAGGCACCGAAGGTTCCGGAGTCGGCCCGGGCGGTGTTGGAGGCGTTGGAGGGAAGGGACCTGGATCCACAGGTGGCTCAACCGGCTGCGCTGGCTGAGGCTCTGGAGTAACAGGTGGTTCAGGCGGCGCAGGCGGCTCTGGTGCCGGCTCTGGCGCCGGCGTATCTGGGGTTACTGGCTCTGGAGGTGTGTCTCCGCCGCTAGGTGGATCCGGTGGGAGAGGTTGTACAGGTGGTGCTGGTGGGTCTGGTGCCGGCTCTGGGACCGGCTCCGGATCCGGAGTTACCGTGGGCTGAAGTCGCGCCACCAAGTATCTATTGGTATTTCCGTCTTTATCGGTTATCTCATCGCCAATTTCAAAGTCTACAATGAAGACATACGCATGGGCATCGCCGTTGGAATCTATATAGTAGGCGGTGGTTGTCGACACCGGCGTGCCAGTAATGGATCCGGCCGAGCCTGTATCAATGAGGTAAAACCTGTCCGCATCGTTAATAGAAGGGGCTACTATACCTGTAAAGTTACTTATCTGAACCTGCAAATTTGTGACATCAACCTGCTTCGTAGAATCTGGGATGATGGTCAAAGGGGCTCTCGCAGCATTATTCAAGTCATCAGTGCTCGTGATAACAAAATAAATAGTGCCGCTTAACTTTGCACTATAGACCTCGAAACGGTTGTTATTGTTAGCGGCATCCCAACCCAGTACTTGCCAATAGGCGTCATTGCTTCTGTTGCTCAGGGTGCCTTGAGTCAAAACTAAATCGTGTCCGGGAGCCTTAAGGCTCATTCCTGGGTAAAGAATGGTTCGGCTTGGAGCCAAAAAGGTCAGGGAATTATCCGCACTATGGGTAGTGTTATTTACAGTAAAAGTGTTGGCCCCCGCCCATTGAAAATAGCCGCTAGCACTCCCGTCTCCGGAAACGGTCATCTTAAAATAATGCGTGCTCTCTTCGGAATCTGTCTGATCCACTACAATTGGGTCAATGAGCCTTACCTGACCAGAGCCTCCAGTTACAATTTTCAACCAGGCATCGGCATCCACATAGTCTTCAGTTACTATTATTTTTCCTTGATCATCAGTAGTAGAGCCAAAAGTGTTACCGATGTACAGTGAGCTATTCCTGGTAGCGCCATTTTCATAAATTACATTTTGCTCAAAGTCTACATAGTCATTGTTGAGAGCTTGGAGGGTAACTGTTATAGGTCCAGGGTTAGTTCTTGCCAAACCAGTATCAATAGTAACCGTGCCATATACCTTTGCGCCGTAACTAGTTGGAAGAGACGTATCGTATGAGGAACTTCCAGTATTCACCGTGGAGACAAAAGTGTTACTGGCAAATACAGAACCTTGTATTAGCAAATCAGCGTCATTGCCATAGACATAAACAAGACCGCCCAAAATTTGGCCTTCATTGGCGTGGACTTGGTTACCGAAAAAAAGGCTATCTTGAATGATTCCTAAAGAGTTTGATTGTCCAGTACCTTGTGCGCCGGTTACTCCAACTATTCCTCCTCCGTCTATATAAGTTCCAGCAACAACGACGTTATTATAAAAATTAGTGCCCTGTATCTCATAGAGTTCTCCAACACCATCCGACGCATATACGCCTACTATACCACCTCCTGAGATGCGACCTGAGACTTGTATATGGTTTTGCTCAAAATCACTTTTTTCTATAGTGGTAATTAAAGCTGAGCGAGTGAGTTCGTAGTCATCCACACCAGTTGTAACGCCTAATATTCCGCCTCCCTCAATCGCCGCCTTATCTTTGACTGTAACATCATATACCTTATTTTCACTGAAGAGCCCTAGTGCAGCTGTCCCGTCAACAGCGGTTATACCAAAAAGTCCGCCGCCATAGATAGTCCCTGTTTTATTAGCATCGCCCTGCACCCATATGTGGTCAAACTCATTAATATTAATGGTATAAGCGACAACTGTGCCGTCTACTGTTTCCGCACCAATTACGCCTCCTCCATAGATATCTTTGCCAACTTGTACTGTTATATTAGCGAAAAGGTTACCATAAATTGTATCAAAAATTGTCTTGTTATCCGGGTCCTGGCCCACGTCATCGGCATAGGCAGCTACACCAATTATGCCGCCCCCACCTAAAAAGCTTGCCACATTGATATTAATATCTTCAAAGAAGTTATATTGGAAAGTCCCAATCACAGCCTCCTTATTGGAATTAACGCCAATAATGCCGCCGCCTTCAAGGTCTCCGTCCCTGTTGTTTGTTGTGGTCCCATTTTGTGTTAGTGTGGTGACTGTGATGCCTTCGAAATAATTGTTCTCAAGCAGATTAATTCTTGCCTCTCCAGTTCTGGCATGAACACCTATGATTCCGCCGCCCATTAAATCGCCGCCAAAGAGGTTCTGAGTCTTAGCTCTGGTGCCGGATGTAACTGTTATGCCAATAAAGGTATTATTTGTGACCTTATCAAGTATCGCAGAAACCTCAGGTACTGCCGTTCCACCGGTATTTGCATTATTGTCAAAGGTTTGTAGGCCAACAATGCCTCCACCTCTAAGATAAGTGCCTGATTCAACAGCAATATCTGAAAATACGTTATAATTCAAATTATCGAGGTATACATGCGCATTGGATAGACCGTTTAGGCCGATCACACCGCCTCCGCGCAAGGTGTAGGATGCCCTTACGGTATTAGATGTAAAAATGTTGTAGGAAGCCGTTCTAAGCCTTACCTCGTTGGTATAAGTTTTGGGATTTTGCCGGTTATTATTGTTAAGCCCTACTATACCGCCGCCCATGATTACATCGCCGGAATTTACAGTGTTTGAGGTAAAGTAATTGCCTGTTAAAAGATCTAACCTACTTTGTATAGGTACTGTATAGGTGTCAGGTGATGAGCCGGCGTTGATGCCCACAATGCCGCCGCCCTCAATATAAGGCATTCCCAATGTATAGTTGTTGGTGGCGTTAGTAGTGGTAATCTCAATTTCCCTAAATGTATTTCCGCTAACCTCTGTTACAGTCGCCTCATTGGCAGTGGAACGCAAACCCACTATAGCTCCGCCGGCTAGATATGTCTTGTCATAATTATTGGGCGAGATCATGGTCAATTTTATGTTACTAAAATCATTTCCTGAAATGGTCCCGTAGCTTATGGCACCGGCTATAGAATGGATGCTGCCCACAAATGGGTTTACTATTCCGCCTCCATTTGCAGCTGTTGTTGTATAGTAGTAGTTTAAAACAAAATCCCTAAATTGGAGGTTCTTAATATTTAGCCCCGTTCCACCCGTGTTAAAATTGACTATCTTAAGGGCGTTAATGGTATTCATATTATCAGTTCCAGCAGTAGTATTTTGCCTTATGGCACTGGCAGAAGCTGGCACTATGGCCCTGAGACTAGTAGATGCCAAAGCCGTATCAATTGGAGTGGTGTACTTTACTACTACCGCCTTAAGGGCGTCCTTATCCTCGTTGATGGGGTCGAAATCGTTACGCATACCCGTAACGGCAGCAATTATGGTACCTGATGTAACCGATGATGCCGTGTGTCCAACAATACTGACCCCAGAATTGTCTATGACAACCGCAACTTGACTGGCGGTATAACTTATATTGCCTGTAACCGAAATAGTCCCGTTGGCCGGAGTGCTGGTAGCAGCTGATTCTAGTCCAGTGTGGGTATCAACGGCCTGGGCAGGCGCAGCAGAGAAAATATACATTACCACTGCCATAACCACGGTGGAAAATGGCACCAGGGAAAATGATTTTTTTCCATTGGGGGAAAGAGAGATAGTCGCCGACATTGTTTTCTCCTTTAGAAAAAATCTCCCATAACCTCCTCCGAGAGGATGGGTTCGTCTCCACCACGAGCGCATCTGGCCTTGACATACACTACTTACCAGAAAGATCCTACGTAATAGAGCTTCTTAGCTAATCTATGTTTATGACCTTAAGGCCCGGATATGTACCCAGAAATGGGCCCTAAGATTTTATTTATCCTTAGCGCGTAAAGGGAAAAGGCTCAAAAAGGGCTGTTGTAAGCCCAGAACAATGTATCTTTAAACAACCTCAATAAGTGTGTTTAAGGTCCTAGTAAATACCAAAGCATTAAAAAACAAACAAATTCTAGAAAATTTCTAAAAAATTACAGTTTTTTTATAAAGATGGCCTTCCTGAAGCGTCAAGTCATGTAGTCCCAACTTATTGGCAGGCCACTTTAGGAGAAACTGTTATAAACTCATATCTAAGCATAGATATTATGCACATCCTATATCATGAACATTTTTTTTGTTCCCCAGCATAGCTTCCTAGTTATCGTAAAAGCGTAAACCACGGTAAGCCGCGGGGATTTTCAAATCTACTATCGCTTCCCTTCCATTTTATAATTATCGGCAAACTGTCTTAAAATCTAATCTATTTTTTAGTAGTCTCTTCTAAACCCGATAATTAAGGCTTAAATACTCCACTTGCTAAAAGGGACACGACAATCCTGCATAAGCCCATAATACCACCATTTTTGATGATAACAAAGGTTTTTTAGCTTTAAAGGGCAAATTTCCCTAACTTTCAAAAAAACTAGTTATTTCAATAACTTAGCTTTGTCAAAATTATAATTTCCTCTTCTTGAGGGCTCTAGCAGGCTTTTTTAAGGAAATATTTCCCTAAATACCACATTTTTATCTTTGTTTTTTAACTTTTAAGGAAAAAGCTATAAGTTTTTTAAAATCTCTTATAGTTATCATTTACTAGTAATCTAGTCCAAAAAGAGCCTTAGCCCCCTTTGCCTAGAGCCAGGCCTTACATACCTAAAGGCTTTTTTGGTGTACCCCTTACTGTTAAAAGCTAAGGGGCTCTTAAACCAGGAGGCCTCATGTTAAGACGCTATCATCTAAATTAACTGCCAGAGCTATTGGACGCAGCTTAAAAGGGCTTGCTCTTGGACGTACAGCTTAAGAGGGCTTGCTCTTGGATGCAGCTTGTGAGGGCTTGCTCATGGACGCAGCTTTAGGCGCCTTGGCAAAAAAATCTTTAGTCAGTGGACTAATTGGCTACGCAGCTTGTCCTCTTGGGCAATCTTCATGAATTCAGGGTGTATTTCTGTAAAGACTTCCACGATCCTGGGATCGAATTCCTTTCCAGAGGACTCTTTTATGATATTCACGGCCTCTTCATAGCTCAAAGCTGGCCGGTAGACCCTGTCTGTGACTAGAGAATCATAGACATTGGCAACGCTCATGACCCGGTTACAGAGCTCTATGTCTTCTCCGCTCTTGCCATGGGGGTAGCCATGGCCATCGAAGCGCTCGTGGTGGCCCTCGGCTATTAAGATGGCATATCTCAGGTAGACTTGTGTGGGGGTGGTCTCGTAGATACTCCTTAAGACCTCACTTCCAATAATTGTGTGCTTTTTTACTACCTCGTACTCCTCGGGTAACAACTTGCCTTTTTTCATAAGTATCAGATCGCTAATGCCGATCTTGCCTATGTCGTGTAAGGGAGCAGCCCTTACCATCAGGTCCAGCTCCTCGTGATTTAGCTCCTCTGGAAACAAGCCCCTTTGAATGAGGGCCCTTCCCAACAGGTCCACATAAGCAGCTGTCCTTTTAACATGCCCTCCAGTATTCTCGTCCCTGGCCTCTATGAGCTCAGAAAAAGAGGTAATGATACTGTCTTCCAGCTCCCTTACTGTGTTTTCCAGGCTAGACTGGTAGCGATGAAAGTTTAGGTGCAACTCTAAGCGGTGGGTAAGGATGCTCTTTTCAAAGGGCTTGGGTATAAAATCCATGGCTCCCACCTGCAGGGCCCTTACCTCTGTGGCGGGATCGTTATTGGCTGACAAGAATATCACCGGCAACTTGGCTAGTCGAGCATCCTGTTGCATGCGGGAAAAGGTCTCAAAACCGTCCATCTCAGGCATGTCTATGTCCAAAAGCACTAGGTCAGGTGGTTTTTTCGCGGCTATCTGGAGGGCCTGGGCACCTGACTTGGCCAGGACCACCTGGTAGGAGTCGGACAGTTGGGCACTTATGTACTTCAAGTTGGAGATATTATCGTCCACCACTAAGATCTGCTTGCCTGAAGTCTTATTTTCCATAGCCGCTCCTTATTGGCTGATAATTTCTCCCCGAAATAGCCTGCTGTTTTCCAAAAAGACATCCAAGAGGATGGGGTCAAAGATAGTACCCCTGCCATCCCTCATGATGGCCATAGCCTCCTCATGGGGCAAGGCTGGACGGTAGATCCTGTGCTCCACAAGGGCATCATAGACATCGGCTACTGCCATGATGCGGCTGCACAAGGGGATCTCGGACTCCTTTAGGCCCATGGGGTAACCTTGGCCGTCGAAACGCTCATGGTGGCTTTCGGCTATCTTCTTGGCATAGTTCAAGTAGTGCTGGGTAGGGGCTCTTTTGTACATCTTATCTATAATCTTGGCGCCTATTGTGGTGTGGCGCTTCATGGCCTCAAATTCCACGTCGTCTAACCTGCCAGGCTTTAAAAGTATAGCGTCGCTCACCCCAACCTTGCCTATGTCGTGTAAGGGCGCTGCCCTGGCAATGAGACCCAGCTCCCTGGGGTTAAGGTCCTCTGGGAAGAGGCCCTTATCTATTAAAAGCTTTCCTAAAAGGGCCACATAGTCCCTGGTACGCACCACATGGCCTCCGGTGTTCTCATCCCGGCACTCTATGAGCCCCGAAAAGGAGGTCACCATGCTGTCCTCCAGCTCTTTAACCGTGTCCTCAAGATGTTTCTGATACTGGTTGAAGCGTATATGAAGGCTAATGCGGTGCCTTAAGATGTCCTTTTGGAAGGGCTTGGTGACAAAATCCTTGGCCCCTGATTCCAAGGCCCTCACCTCTGTGTCTGTATCATTATTGGCCGTAAGATAGATTACCGGAATGCGGCTTAAGCTTTCATGTCTTTTCAGCCGCTCCATGGTCTCAAAACCGTCCATCTCCGGCATATCTATATCCAATAGAATAAGATCCGGAATAGTCTTAGCCACCATTGCCAAACACTGGGCACCGCTTTTGGCCATGGATACCCTATAGCTATCTGAGAGCTGTCCCCGCACCAGTTTTAGGTTGGCGATATTGTCGTCCACCACCAGGATGCTGGGAAACTCAGAGCTTGTTGTCTTATCTCCGTTTTGTGTCAATGTGTCAGGTAAGGACAAGATCCCCTCCTTAAACTATAAAAATAGCCCGCTATTACCAAATATTGGGACTCATTTTTAAATAGGTCAGATAGAGGCAATAATCTGGCTAATTCTAGCACTTTAAAAAAACATTTGGTAAATACCCACCCCAAGGCTTTGGGGCATTTCATACTAGAGCGGGTACTCCCAAGGCTTTGGGGCATTTCATATTAGAGCAGGCACTCCCAAGGCTTTGGGGCATTTCATACTAGAGTGGCTCTATCCTAATCCCAACTATTTCTAGCTTGGGTAATAATTACCCAAAAACTTACTTTTTAGGGTAAGTTTTGCTGGGCAGCAAAAAAAATAATCACTTTCTAGCAAAAAGTAAGACCCCAAAAGTCTTTTTTTGGAGAAAAATTTAAAAAAACTAGCCCTTTTGCCTTAACTTAGCTAGAACCTTGGCCTTAACTTAGCCAGGACCTTGGCCTTAGCTTAGCCAGAACCTTAGCTAAAGCTTACAGATTAAATGGAAGCTTATTAAAAAATTTAGAAAATTAAATTTCAATTAGATAAAACTTATAATAGTATTAGCTAATGCTATTAAAAAAAGAATAATTTAAGACTTTTATGGCCTCGCATAAAAAATCCCGATCAAATACTGTCGAATACTGTCGGAATATATTAAGAAATGCCCTAAAGGCCTTTGTTTAAAGAAAGAAACCATCCTGGGGCATCAAGAAGAGCAGTTTGGGCCAAAAATGTTCAAAACTGGATAATAATTACCCCAAAACCTAGCCCTTTGGGGGCACTCTTTAGCGGCTTAAAACCATAAATCCCTTGCTAGCAAAAAACCTATGGGCTTCTATTTTTAGGCACAATAGCCAAAAAGCTCTCTAGCTTAGCCGTATTTTAGGCTTTAGGGAAAGCTTACAGCTAAAGAGGGTAAATCTTGGCAATATTCTTGCAATATATTGTAGCGGCCCCTTAGAGATTCAGACTAGAATCAACCTATGATTATTTAAGAGAGGGAAAAGATGTTCCATACAATAGATACAGGCGTTTTAGAGGAAAGCGAGGCACCCATTTCCTTTTTCCAAAGCTCGGCTGAAAAAGGCGATCCCCCCTCCCAGTTTTGCCTGGGAATCAAATATTACCTAGGAGATGAGGTCCCCAGAGACAGAGACAAGGCCTTATGCTGGCTCTTGGCAGCTGCTGGAAGCGATTTGGCAGAAGCCCATTTTTGTCTGGGCCGTATCTATGAAAAGGCGCGGGATATCCGCTGCCCCTCCAAGTCCCAGCATTGGTATAGACTGGCTGCCCGCAAGGGCTTATTGGTAAATGAGGATGAAGCTACCGGCTTTACCTGGCTCACCAATAGAGACCACCTGCGCGCCCAGGAGCTTTCCTACGCTTTAAAGCAATTGGATAGGGTCCACCGAAAGGTCCAGCACTAAAAGGGCTAACTGGATAGGCCTTACTAAGATAAGCGAAATAGGCTAGTTTTTGCCTTTGTGCCAAATTGCCCTCATAGTGCCCCAGGGCACCTATTGCGGCTTATTGTAGCTATTGTAGCCATTGCAGCTATTTAGGCTTATTGCGCCGATTATGGCTTATTGCACTTATTTTGGCTAATTAAGCGCTAAGCTTTTGACTATATTTATAGCTAAGCTGCGGGTAACCTAGATTTACCATGGGGCAGTAGGGCAACTGAAATCAATATTGTGCCCACCTAAATATTTTGATAGCTAAGATCCGGCCAGCTCTTTTTCTAGACGCTCAGCTATTAGATCGTACTCAAGGTTGTCCACCTCTTCCCTGAGCCAGGCCACTAGCTCTTGACCGCTATCATATTCATAGTTTTCCAGCTCGGACAGGGTCTCTTCCATAATGTCCGCGTCAAAGCTATCAGCAGCATCTTTAATCTTTAACAAAAGTTCCTTGGGAGGGGCTTTAAGCCTCTCCCTTTCCCCCTCGCCAGTTGGCTTAGCAAAGTCTAAAAAGCCCTGGAATTCAGCTACTAACCTTTCCGCGGCATCCAAAAATCTATTGTGCCCCTCCAAGACAGTTTCTAAATCCCCCGCCTTGGCAGCATGCTCTAAGGCCTCTGCCTGACTTCCCACCGCGCTTGCCCCGATATTTAAAGAAGATCCCTTGATACCATGGACCTGGATGGCATAGTCCTTTAAGCCCTCTTGGGTAGGAGGCTCTTTGATATTGTCTAAGATCTTGCCTGTAAAGCGTACAAAGGCCTCCACCACCTCCAGATAAAGGTTTTCGTCACCCCCTAGGCGATTTAAGCCGTCTACCAGATCCACCCCCTCCACATTGAAGTGGTCGAAGATATTCTCTTCGCTATCATCATAAGCTTCTGTATCTTCATAAGTTCCTCCGCCGCCTGCGGCGGTGGAGCTGCCGCTGGTGGTCAGTTGGTAATCTTTGACGTGCTTTTCTTTGGGGAGCCAGCGCACCAGGATCCCCTCCAGCTTGGAGGGATCTATGGGTTTGGAGATAAAGTCATTTAACCCAGACTCTAAAAACATCTCACGGACCCCCTGCACTGCATTGGCCGTAAGGGCGATGATGGGCAGATCCTTACCCTCTGGCAGTTCCCTGATGCGCGCCGTGGTCTCCAGGCCGTCCATAACCGGCATCATGTGATCCATAAAGACCAGGTCGTAATGATTTTCCTGGACCATGTCAATGGCTTCCATGCCCGACTCGCAGATATCCACCTGGACCTTAAAGGGCATAAGGAGTCCTGCGGCCACCTTGAGGTTGGTGACTATGTCGTCCACCACCAAGACCCTGGCCTCCGGTGCCGTAAAACGCACCGGGGAGGTGGTAGTCTGGCTCTGGTAGAGACGCCGCACGTCTACATCATTTAAGATATTGGCCAGAGGCAGTGAATAGACCGGCATAAAAAGAGTAGCGATGTTTTCTTGGCCTATTATCTCCCCTGAGTCAGCCAAAAGGACCAGCTTAAACTTTTTGGCCGCATTGGCTTGCAGGGTATTTAACATATGCTTGGCCTGGGTGAAGAAGGAATTGGGCACAAAGATATAGTTGTAGACCCCCTTGGAGGCCTCCTCATTAAATGACACGGGGTTTTTTACTAAGTTTACTTCCCTCACATTTAAGGTGGCCAAGGTTTCCCGCAATTGCTCTCCAAAATCATCCCTGGGTTCGTAGATCAAAAGCTTTTTTGAATCTGGGTCTTTAATGGTGGCAAAGGGCTCAAAGGTTACAAACTTCTGACTCACCCTGGCGGTAAAGACAGATCCTTTTCTATATTCGCTCTTTACGTCTATGTTCCCATTCATGAGGCGGGTAAGGTTCCGTGTTATGGCCAGGCCCAATCCTGTGCCCTCTATACCCTTGTTAGCCGCCTTGTCAAACTGGGTAAAATTGCTAAAGAGCTCTTTTAAGTTTTCCGGCTTTATGCCTATGCCGGAATCTTCTATGGCAAAGGAAAAGAGGGCCTCATTTTCCCCTTTTATCTCCGCTGTCACAGAGAGCTTCACAAAGCCTTCCTTTGTGTATTTCACGGCATTGGACATGAGGTTTAAGAGTATCTGGCGGATACGCACCTCATCACCTATGAGCCTATTGGGGATCTTGTTGTCCACAAAGACAAAGAACTCTATGGGCTTTTCCGTGAGTCTGGTGCGGATGATACCCACCACATCCTGGATTAAGGAACTGAACATGTACTCGGATTCCACGAGATCCATCTTCCCGCTCTCTATCTTGGAAAAATCCAAGATATCGTTGATAATAGCCAGTAAGCTATTGCCAGCGTTCTTGATGGAAAGGATCATCTCATAGGTCGAAGAGGGTATGTTTTCCCTTAGGGCCAATTCCGCCATCCCTATAATGGCGTTCATGGGCGTCCTTATCTCATGGGACATATTGGCCAAAAAGGAGCTTTTGATGCGGCTGGCCTGTTCGGCCTGCTCCTTGGCGTATAAGACCTCTGTGACATCGTGGCATAGGACTATGCCGCCTTCCGGCATACCCTCATTGTCCAGCATGGGCGAAAGGTGCACAGTGTAGTTTCTGGGCTCTTCCGAGGGGTGCTCCTTCCAGATAGTGGGCCAGTTGGTGGTAAGGGAGAACTCCACTCCCACCTTATTGGCCATGGTCTCGTGAAAGGCCCTCACCATATCGGTGAAATCGTCTCCCACAAAAATAGATGAGAATCTTTTGCCATTGACCAAACCAAAGCTGGCCACCTTGGCCTGGCGCAAAAAGGCGTCTGTACAGTAGACAAAATTGCCCTTCTGGTCCAGCATGAGGATGATATCTGGACTGTTTTCCAAAAGTAGTGAGAGGTATTTGCCCTGCTGGATGCGCTCATTATTTAAGGCATTTGTGAGCCCCACGCGCGCCCTCTGGGTGACGCTGGCCCTTTCTATTAAGCCCTCCAAGCGGCTATTTTCCCGCGACATCCTGGCTAGCTTTCGCTCTAGATCCGCCACCCTAGCCACTGATGTATCTATGGCACTATCTTTAGGCACTATCTTTCTCCTGTAAGACCATAGCCACAGCCGAAAGGTTTAGAAAACGGTTCTTCCATGTGCCGTCTTCCTCTTCGCGGGGGCAGAACTCCCCGCCACTGTAGGCGAAGAGCCAGGGGATATTCTCCTTTTCTAAGGTGGAAGAAAGTAGCTTTATCTCATTCATCTCGTTGTAGCTTAAGTTGAGTTGCCGAGAGTAGCAGGAAAAAAAGAGCGCGCCCAGTGCCCCTGGCACCTTGGTGACTTTAGAAAAGACCTCTTTAGCTGAATCAAATATCTCCCCTTCATCTATCATCCTAACCGATAGGGTGCTCCCTTGGGGCATGGGACCATTGAATACATAACCATTATCATTTAAGACCTTAGAGGCCACCCTGGGGCTGTATTTATCCAACTTGGGATCATAGACGATGATGGGATTGGTGTTCAGGGATACCATGATGTTCTTGGCCACCAGCCCCATGGAGGTGATGAAATCCTTAAATGGGTTGCCATTTACCTCATAGACTATGCTCCCCTGGGATTTGGTGATAATGGCCTTCTGGCGGGCAATATTGGTCCTACCCATGGCCTGGAAGAAGAACTTAGGCTTTATCTCCCCGTCCAGCACCAAAAGGGCCGCCCTATCTTCGAAGTAACTGTTCCCAAAGATAACGCAAGGGTCAAAATGCCTACTGGGCTGAAAATAGTCCACGGGCATGGCCCCGAAAAAAGGGGCTTTTTTAGCTTTAAACATAGCTTCGGCCATGCCTTCATCGTGGTAGCCGTAGATAACCGGCATGAAAGGTAGTACCAAGGCTGGCTCTTTGGAAAGCCCTACTGTAAGGCTATTGTAGAGCTTATTGAAGACCCTTTCGGCATGGTAGCGGACCCTTAGGGGATCCTCTTCACCGTCAGCTATAGTCAAGGAATCGGATAGGCCCACCCGGATATCCAAGGTATCCGAGCTTATAATAAAAAGGGACAGGGCTAAGGGGCTTATTTCTTTGTCTGTGGAGGACAGACTTGTAGTAGCCCCCAGGATAGGGATATCCAGTCTATCGTATAGTAAAGAGCAGAACCCCGAATTCACGTACTCCAAGGGGCACATGACAATGGCTACAGAATTCTCCAAAAGCCCCCCTTGCTCAGCTATCGCATTTGCCAGGGAGTCAATGCCCCCTTGAGGGTTTTCTAGGTCATCTGTAGAAGCGGTGATTATTCTGTACACTTTAGGGTGAATTTCCTATGAATAAAGAGAAAAGTAGAAAACAGAATCGCCAATTACTATATGTTATCATTTTTGGAATCAAGACAAAAGGCGCAAATTTTCTAAAAATTTATCTTTTTACGGGAAATTGGGAATAAAATCCTTTCCCCTCTTAGGAAAAAGCTGCTCTCTAAAAGGTGCAAGCTATAAAGGTATAGTTATGCATCCTATTTTTAGTGACATTATTCTTGCCAGGTACTGGACAGATCTCCCCTCCAGAATATGAAATAATAAAATGTGTGTCCTCATCAATGAATTGGCGAATGACATTTAATTCCAGATCCGGATCCAGTTCCATAGCCACATAGTAACGGGCCAGGCAGGAATGGAGGAGTATGCAATCACAGGCCCCGCTTTTGGCAACTGCTTTCAAGGTCTTTTCCGTAGCCAGGCGCACATCTGTGGGATCTATGGAAGAGACGGATAAAATAGCCCCTTCCGCCACCTCTCCGGCTAAAACCAAGTCCCCTCCCTTTTGTCCAGACAACATGGCCCGCAAGATGGGGTTGGTGCCATCATTGAAGTCTATGACCAGGGGAAAGAGCTCTGGCATGATGAGCTGTCCTGCTTCGTCGCAGGAAAGCCCCATTTCATGGAGGTACTGGGTAGCAGGGGTGTCATTTATGGTGTTTATTGTGGCCCCCTTATTGGAGACCTTGGTGATAATGCCCTTGCTCTTTAAGTACTTATCCTCGGAAATGGTACCTATGAAGAACTTGGGCTCTATGGGCCCATAGACCAGGATGACACCGGACCTTTCCTTGTAGAATTCTCCGTCTATCACTATGAGGGAGCGCTTGAAGTTATCTTCCATACTCACGCACATAGTCCCAAAGAGGGGCACCTCTGGTAGATACTTGGAGTAGGTATTTACCAGCCAGTCCCCACTCGCAACCGATTGCAGGGGGAAAAAGGTAAGGCACAATTTGGGAAGGCCCTCCATACCTTGGGTTGCTTCCTTCAAAGAATTAACTATATCATCTTCATTGCCTGTAAGGTCCCCAGTGGTGGCAAGCTTAAAATCCACATCATCGCTGGTCATGACCAAGATAGCCAAGATTAAGGGGCTATCGCTATTATTAACAGCTGCGGCCACCGTAGTGGCGCCTATGGTGGGAAAGGGAAGAATTTCAGTTATTGCTTTTAAGACCTTTGTATCTATAAAATCCGGTACACAGTAGATTATGCCCACCGTGTTTTTCAATAACTCGTCAAAGTTAAGCTGTTCTTGGATGTCACCTATGGCGAACTCGGGATCGTCTATCTCCTTAGTATAGGCAACCAGGGTTTTTATCATGTTGGCTCCATTATAAAGCGGCAAAATAATCAGGATATAGAGCTTGACTGTACAATTAGGTACTAAATTTCCCCACCAAAGCACATTTACTGCCTGGATGAATAGGTACAGAAATAATTTTTAGCTTTAAATATTACCCTGCAATTATAGCCAAAAGCTGTGCTTTTTCAATCACTAGCCGCTCTGTGCATTGGGGGTTTTTGACCCAGGATAATAATGCCACTACATGTGACAAAAATTTGTTAATTTTTAGCGTATATTGTATTAACCCAAAATTCCTTGCTCGCCCCTTGGGCTATATTTTTTTGACAATTAAAGGGCAAATTGTTCCCCAAAAGGTCTTATAAGGCACAAAGCCCCTTACCTTTTAGTGGGATCTAGCTTTTTCTCAGATCACTATAAAAAAATTGTACCAATTTTAGAGATTTTCCATATTATCAATTTTCAGCTGCAGGAAGGCTAAAAATTAGGGGGAATGAAGAGGTAAGAAGAGCTAAGAAGAGGTAAGAAGGGAACTACAAAATATAGGGCATGAATTGCAATTATAGATAGTTGGAAGATTTGCGGCCAAGTTAGTAAGTGTTATTGTCTGCCATTTATCAATAAAGCATGAGGCAGGGCCTTTCCATTTGCAAAAGATGAAAGCCAATCTCTCTTAGGGAAAAGCCCTATCCCTGAAATTGACACCATCTGTGGCATTTTTTTGCCATCAATTACGGCATTTTATTTCCTTTCCCTTTTTTTTGCTTTTCTTCTCCCCAAGGGGGATAATGATAAGAGCTGGGCTATTTATCTAGTCCACTATTATTATATTGTCCACATTTTTATTTGCCCCCTAATGGCACCTGCTACATTTTTTGGGCATTTTATCCTTTGGACAAAAAAATTCTTTTGACCCTTGCCGCAGCCAATTCAAAAGGCTACAATATGGGGGATACAATTTTCTTTTACTACTATTTTTATGTGAGCCTACTACAAATTAGACCCCTGCAGCCAGATTTTAAGGCCTTACCCTAAAGTTTAGGGCCTGAACCAGAGGAGATATTCTACTAGATATTGTGTATCAAATTATGTTATTTTCACCCTCTCTAGTGCCGCAAAGCCCTATATTCAAAGGCTTTCACGCCTATAGCAAGTTACAAAAATTTACACAATATATATAGCTATTTAGTATTAAGTGGAGTGTATGGGAACAAATAATAAAAAAAAAGATTTATTGGGTGAAAATATGCTTGTATTACTAGATCGCTTGTGCTATATAGGATACTATCTCTACTAATTTGGGGGTTAATATATGTCAACTAATAGAGCGGTCGAGGTTTACAGGTACCACTTAGCCCCAGGCTCCGTATACTCTTGCGGTGGCCAGGCCATGATCTCTGCTGTCCTGGGTACTTGCGTTGCTGTATGCCTCCACGATCGCCGACTCAAGATTGGGGGCATGAACCACTTTCTCTATCCCAAGAGCGGTTTTTTCGGAACTCCATCTAATGAATATGGAGATTTCGCCATCCCCCAGCTCATCAACAAGTTAAAGCGCATGGGAAGTCGCTTAGAGGATCTAGAGGCCCAGATAATAGGAGGCGCCATCATACCTGGCGCCAGAGACCAGACAACTGGCGGAAAAAACATCAAGATAGCCCGGAAGATCTTAAAGAAAAATGGTATCCCTGTGGTCTCTGAAGATGTGGGCGGCTTTAAAGGCCGGAGGCTCATCTTCCATACTGGCACCAACGAGACCTTGGTCATGAAGACCCATCGCATTAGGAGAGGGGACTACTATCCTTACCGCCAGCGCCTCACTAGCTAGAATATTGCCTTTTAATTGAAACCCTTTTAAAAAATTGCCCTCCAAAAGTAAAGAGCCGCTAAAAGAAGCTTTTAGCGGCTCTTAATTTAATGCAGGCCTTTTGGGTGCGCCCATTAGAATGGGCCATTATAAAAATTGGGGCTACCTTTTTTCAGCGCCCGCCGCCAACACCTGCAATTTCCGGGCTCTCCAAAAAGTCAAACTCATCTATGGGCTCATCAGGACCCATGACCAAAAAATCCGAGCTCTCGTAGGGCCCACCTATGAGCCTTTCAAAGTAATTTAGGTCAGCCTCCACCTCCATATATTCCATCTCAAAGGCCTTGGCGTTTTCCTTGGACCTCTTCCTCAACCGCTCCACGTCTCCAATGCCGTTATTGATAAAGCAGACCTTGGTGTAGCTCGCCAGCTCCAGCTTGGCGCCCTTCCAGGCCCTTTTTTCGCCCAAGCGGGGGATATAGCGCACCTCTAAGGTGGTCAAGGGATCCGCCTCATTGCGGATCCAGCCATCAGTTAAGAAATAGGTACCTGGCAGTTCCTTAAAAAGCTTCATGTACCTGGCCGGAGACCCTACTAGAAGGGAGATACAGTCATGGCAGCGGGGGATAACAAGCCCCCCCTTGCAGGAGACCCCAGCAGTACCATTGGAGCAGAGCCCATAGCCCAAGAGGACCTTCTTAGCACCCCCATCCATCAGCGCCTCTACACCACTAGTTATCGCCTTGGGCATCTCCTTGGGCTTGTCGTGGAGGGCGTACTCTAAAAAGGTGATGGGAAAATCCTTACCTTCGCAGACCTTTAAAAGCTCATTTCTAATCACATCGCAAGCTAATATGCCTACATCCTTTGTCATAACCTGAGCCTCGCTTTATTTTTATGATATTTATAGCTATTTTTTGGGGACTATAGAGGAGTGCCTTACAAAAAGAAAAAATTTCCCTCTTGTATTGTAAATATAAATTTTACCTTTATTAAAGTCAAATAATTACCTGGGTTTTATCTTAGCCTCGTGGGCTACCTAGGATAATAGACTAGCGCAATTAAAGATAACAAATGTGAAGCCTTCCGCACAAATCTTTTTAGATTACCCAAATAAAATGGGCCTGACTTTACCCCCCTCTTTGCTAAGACTATGAAATAACTAGTAAAAATTTTATTTTAGGGAAAATATAAGGCCCTTTCCGGCCCTTTTTTTACCCCAATATTTAAAAAAACCTTGTGAACTAAAAAACTATGACTATAATACATATTGGGCTCAGCTCAACTCGCTACCTAACCAAAGTTAAGTAGATTATTCTTATTTATATTAATATTGCTATTAATATTTAAATTAATATTTATAATTTACATTCGATCAATAAAAGAGTTTTGAGCATTCCAGGGTAAGCCCAAAAATCCTAAATCGCCTCGACCATTATTTTTGTATTCCCCCCCTTGGTAGCTCCCCCAGGCCCCAGGCCTGGGGGAGCTACCACTATCTTTTTTTCGCGTATTTATCTAAATATATTTATTGACTTTCTTTTACGAGGAAACTATGGCCAAGGCCGATAAAGACAAGAATAAGAAGTTCAAAGACGATAACACCTTGGAGTCTTCCCGCTCCAAGGCACTAAATGACGCAGTTTCACAGATAGAAAAGGCCTTCGGAAAGGGCTCCATTATGAAGCTCGGCTCCGAGGAGCAAGAAACTATCCCTGTCATCTCCACAGGGTCCCTCTCTTTAGATGCCGCCTTAGGCGTAGGAGGAATCCCCAGAGGCAGGGTCATCGAGATCTACGGACCGGAGTCCAGTGGCAAGACCACCTTAGCCCTCCACATAGTAGCCGAGACCCAGAAGGCCAAAAATGCCCAGGGTCAACCGGGTGTAGCCGCCTTCATCGACGCTGAGCACGCCTTGGATGTCAGCTATGCCCGCCGCCTGGGGGTAAACACAGACGAGCTTTTAATCAGCCAGCCGGATCACGGGGAGCAGGCCTTAGACATCGCCGAGATCCTAGTGAGAAGCGGAGCCGTGGACCTTGTGGTCATAGACTCCGTGGCCGCCCTGGTACCTGAGGCTGAACTTCAGGGGGACATGGGGGACTCCCACATGGCCCTCTTGGCCCGCTTAATGAGCCAAGCCTTAAGAAAGCTCACCAGCTCCATCCACCGCTCCATGTGCTCGGTCATCTTCATAAACCAGCTCCGCATGAAGATAGGCCCCATGGCCTACGGTAACCCCGAGGTAACCACAGGCGGCAATGCCTTGAAGTTTTACGCCACCTTGCGCATAGAGGTGCGCAAAGGGGCGGCCATTAAAAACTCCGATGACGTGCGCGTGGGTAATGAGGCCAAGGTCAAGGTGGTAAAAAACAAGATAGCTCCCCCTTTTAGGGAGGCCTCCTTTGAGATCCTCTTTGGCAAGGGCATCAGCAAAGAGGGCGAGCTTTTGGACCTAGGGGTGGCTTTTGATATCATTGAAAAGAGCGGCTCCTGGTATTCCTACCAGGGAGAAAGATTGGGTAACGGCAAAGAGGCCTGCCGCCAATTCTTGGCCACTCACCCGGAGATAGCCAAAGAGGTGGAAGAGCGCCTCAAAGGCGCTTATGGCCTCATCCCGGAAAAAATAGCTGAAGCCGAAGCGGAGATCCGCTTAGACGGCCCTCCGCCTCCAGAGGAGCCCGTAATGGCAGCACAAGAGGACTCTCCAAGTCTTTCTTCCAAAAGCCAAGGAAAGTCTAGGGGTAAATAAATTTACCTAAAAAAAGTCCACTAAATAGGGCTACTCTACTAGCTTCTTTAAGGACTTACTAAAGGGTAGGATTTATTTTTGAGCTTTATTTAAGTTTAATACCCGGGGGGAGACAATAAGCCCGACCCCGGGTATTTTTTTGCGCCATACAAGCCTCCCTTTTTTCTTTAAAGATTAGGGGCTAAAATATAGGGCCACAATTTTTATGAAAGGTAGGCAATAAGAAAATATATGCTTTCCGCTGAGATAAGGCAAAAGTTTCTCTCTTTTTTTGAGACCCATGGCCACCGCAGGGTGGCCTCCAGTTCCCTAGTTCCCCAAGATGACCCCACCCTCCTTTTTACCAATGCCGGCATGGTCCAGTTCAAGAGGATCTTCACAGGCGAGGAAAAACGGGATTATTTGCGGGCCACAACGGCCCAAAAATGCGTCCGCGCCGGAGGCAAGCACAATGACCTGGAAAATGTCGGCTATACAGCCAGACACCACACCTTTTTTGAGATGATGGGCAATTTTTCCTTTGGGGACTACTTTAAGAAGAAGGCCATTAACCTAGCCTGGGAGCTTTTGACCCAAGAATTTGGCCTCCCGGGCGATAAGCTCTATGCCACGGTCTATACAGACGATGACGAGGCATATAGGCTCTGGGAGACGGAGGCGGGACTACCCCAGTCCAGGATCTCACGGCTGGGGGAAAAGGATAACTTTTGGGCCATGGGGGATACAGGACCCTGCGGCCCTTGCAGCGAGGTCCTCATTGACCAGGGCCCAGAGTTGGGTTGCGGAAGCCCGGACTGCGCCCCAGGCTGCGACTGCGATAGATATTTGGAGATCTGGAACCTAGTTTTCATGCAGTTTGAAAGGTCCAAGGAGGGTATCATGACGCCCCTTCCCAAGCCCTCCATAGACACGGGCCTGGGCCTGGAACGCTTGGCTGCCATAAAACAAAATGTCCACAATAATTTTGAAAGCGACCTCTTTGTCCCTCTGTTAAATAGGATCTCGGATTTAAGCGGGGTCCAGTATATCTTTGGCAAAAAACTGGATCCCTTAAGCCCTGAATACCAGACCAATGTGTCCCTGCGCGTGGTAGCAGACCACGCCAGGGCAGTTACCTTTCTGGTCTCAGACGGGGTAAGGCCGGAAAACCTTGGCCGCGGCTATGTCTTGCGGCGCATCCTGCGCCGAGCTATTCGCCACGGCCGCAAGCTGGGTCTTACCGTGCCCTTTATGGCGGACATGGCAGATAGTGTCATAGAAGGCCTTAAAGATGCTTACCCAGAGCTAATCCAGGGGGCCTCTTATATCAAAACCATGATAAAGGCCGAAGAGGAGCGCTTCAGGGAAACCCTGGATGGGGGCCTCAAGCTATTGACCGATGCCATGGAAGAGCTAAAAGTCTTAGGTGAGAGTACCCTTAAAGGCTCTTTGGTGTTTAAGCTCTATGACACCTTTGGCTTTCCGGTGGATCTGGTGGCCGACGTTGCCAGGGAACACGGCTTTACTGTGGATGAAGAAGGCTTTAATGCCTCCATGGAAGAGCAAAAGGCCAAGGGACGTGCCGCCTGGAAGGCGTCAAGCGGCGATGATGAGACCTTGGCCCTGGTAAATACCTTGACAGCTAATGGTTTTACTACAGAATTTTTAGGTTATGAGACCCTGGAGGCCCAAGAGACACCTTCCTTAATCATCCAAGACGGAAAGGAAATTACTAAGGCTACGGGAACGGCTACTCCCCTTACCTTGATCTTTGCCTCTACCCCTTTCTATGCCGCCTCCGGCGGCCAAGAAACAGATACGGGCCAGATTGTCTTTCCCCAAGGTACTTTTAAAGTAACCCAAGTGACCAAGGCACCTGGCACCGGGGTATTTTTACACCAGGGTGAGATCCTAGAAGGGACCATAACTAAGGAGAGGGCCAAGCTCCAAGTGGACATAGATAGGCGGCAAAAGACAGCCAATAACCATAGTGCCACCCACCTCCTCCACAAGGCCCTAAGGAAGGTCTTAGGTGACCATGTGCGCCAGGCCGGCTCCAGTGTAACGGAAGATAGACTGCGCTTTGACTTTACCCATTTTTCCCCAGTAACCCCTGATGAGACTCTTCAGATTGAAGACCTTGTAAATGCCGATATCCGTTCTGACTTTGAGGTCCAGACCACTGTCATGGATATAGACGAGGCTGTGCGGAGCGGGGCCGTTGCCCTCTTTGAAGAACGCTACGGAGAAAAGGTGCGGGTGGTCTCCATGGGAGACTCCCGAGAGCTCTGCGGAGGTACCCATACCTCCCGCACAGGTAAGATTGGTCTCTTTATAGTCCTATCGGAGGGCTCTGTCTCTAGCGGAGTCCGCAGGTTGGAATGCCTAACCGGGGCTTTTGCTCTAGAAAAGTTCCAAGATGACAGGGCCATCCTAAGCGAGCTATCAGGAAAACTTAAGGCCTCTCCCCAGGAGCTCTCTGATAGGCTGGATAAGCTTACCCGCAAGGCCAAGGACTTGGAAAAGGAAAAGGGACTGGCCTCCACAAGCGCTAGCTTTGATCCCAAGGCCTTAGCTTTACAGGCTGTTAGTCATAACGGGGTAAAGTTTCTCGGATCCAAAGTCACAGCCGATAGCCCCAAGACCCTAAGGGAACTGGCGGATAAAATAAAGGATGCCTTAGGTGATAGTGCCATCATGTGCCTGGCTGCTGAAAATGATGGCAAAGCTATACTCTTAGTAACAGTGGGGAAATCTTTAGAGCAAAGGTTCCAGGCTGGAAAGATCGTAGGCCAAATCGCCCCCTTAGTGGGCGGCAAGGGCGGAGGAAGGGCGGATCTAGCCCAGGCCGGAGGGCCCAATGCAGCTGGGATTGAAAGTGCTTTAAAAAAAGCCCAAGAAATTACCTTTGGAACTGGAGCCTAAAAAACACCTACTTTACTGGAAAGATAGGGTCTTATGTTCACTAAATATTGTGGTGAACTTTTAATTAGCTACCAAAATACGGCTTTTGCCCTCTCCACTTGTCAAAGGACCTGAGAAAACGGTATAAATATAATGTTAATTAATAAGCCTACTTAAGCTTGAAAAACTGCAGCATTTTTTACCCTTTCCTATAAGCGCCTTTTTGTAGCTGACGAAGGGGGAGAAGCTTTTTTATGAAAATACTACTTATAGGTTCTGGAGGCCGAGAGCACGCCTTGGCCTGGAAGCTAACCCAAAATCCCAATGTTGTCCTCCATAGTGCCCCAGGCAATCCTGGCATGGGGGCCCTAGGACAGCTGCACCCAGTAAATGTGGATGATATTGACGGCATAAAAAAGCTGGCATTAGCTATTAAACCGGATCTGGTGGTAATAGGCCCTGAGATCCCCCTGGTCATGGGACTGGCAGACGTCTTAAGAGACGAAGGCATTTTAGTCTTTGGGCCCTCAAAACTAGCTGCCAGGATAGAGGGCTCTAAGGTCTTTGCCAAAGACTTCATGATCCGCCATAGCCTACCCACAGCCAATTACGCAGTTTTCTACGATGAAGCTGAGACAAAGACTTACTTGCAAAGCGCAGCTTACCCCATTGTCCTTAAGGCCGACGGCCTGGCTGCCGGTAAGGGAGTAGTGGTCTGCGGCAAATACTCCGCTGCTATAAACGCCCTTTCCACTTTAGCTGCCACGCAGGCAGGTAAAAAAATAATAGTGGAAGAATTTATAGCTGGTGATGAGGTGTCCTTTTTAGGGATAACAGATGGCAAGACTATCCTGCCTCTTCCCTCAGCCCAGGACCATAAGACTATCTACGAGGAAGATAGAGGTCCAAATACTGGGGGCATGGGCGCTTACGCCCCAGCCCCCCTGGTAAATGAGTTTCTGCACAACTATATTATGGAAAATATACTCCAGCCTGCAGTAGATGGTCTAACTGTAGAAGGCTCCCCCTTTGTGGGGGTCCTTTATGCTGGCCTCATGGTAAGCTTATCTGGCCCCAGGCTTTTGGAGTTCAATGCCCGCTTTGGAGACCCTGAAACACAGGCCATCATGCCACTCATTAAGTCAGATCTAGCCCCAGTCCTCCTAGCTGCTGCTAAAGGAGACCTGGAAGGTCAAAAACTAGAACTATCTAACCGCTCCGCGGTGAGTATTGTCATGAGCGCTGAAGGCTATCCAGGACCCTTTCGCCAAAACGACGTGATAGAAGGCATAGAGAAAGCCAATGCCCGTAAGGACGTCATAGTCTTTCAAGCTGGAGTTGGCACCTTGGACGGTTTACCTGTAACCAAGGGAGGCCGCGTTTTAAACGTCACTGCCGTAGGTGACACCCTCCGGCAAGCTGTGGATCTAGCTTACACAGCAGTGGGAGACATCAGCTTCAAAGGTGCCCACTATAGAAAAGATATTGGCTCCAAGGCCTTTAGGGGCTCACCTCTTTCAGAAAATACAGAAGTGTAGTTCATAGTTACAAAATGAACTTTTTTAAGCCTCTTTAAGCGCTTTAACCCACCAAGACAAAGTTAATCTCCTCAGAAAAGTTAAGAGAAATCCTATTTAGGGATAATTCTATCCCTAAATAAGAGTAAAAGCCCTCTGTGGAAAGGACCCTATAGAATCACAGAGATTGAAAGCCCCAGCCGGTAGCCGCTTCCTAGGCAATAACCTAAAGTACCCGCTCTTAAACGCTTCATAATTCCTGGACAATCATATCTTTCCAGGCGAGCAATAAGTACGGTGGTTTTATGGGTAATTTCCAGAGC
>JAITII010000009.1 GCA_031279515.1 Deltaproteobacteria bacterium | reverse complement strand
CTGTGTTTTTTCTTTGGCTTTTTGGGTATACATAGATTTTACATGGGAAAGATTATAACCGGCATACTCATGATTCTCACTCTAGGCGGATTAGGTCTTTGGTCCTTTATAGATCTCATCTTAGCTATGAGCGGAAGATTCCATGATAAAAACGGGCTACCTATAAATGTCTCCAAGCCGATAAGTACTGGTCTTATATTACTTCCAATAATTCTTTTAAGCCTCTTATATTTATTTTATCTTTTCGTTGTTTTAATTGCAGGGTATGCAGAATATAGAGAGGGGGTAATGGATAGTGCCGCTCAATCGGCATACCACAATGTAGCTTTAGCAGAAGAGGCGTACTTTGCCAAGTATGGTAAATATTCCAATGATTTGGAAGCTTTAAGGAATTATGCCGGACTAACCATGGATTCTAATGTTGAGTACCGCGATCTAGTCTGGGGCAATAATAGGTCTGGAGAAACATGTTTTGAATTTAAAGTTAAGCATAAAGACCTTGATTATGGTTACAAGTACTCAAGTTGTGTCCCTTCCAGCGAAAGGGTAACCACTTATTACGATTAATTCTGATGATTAGTATTAAATACCCCCACGCATGATTCTCTTGCACATAGGTGCAAACTAAATGCCCATCTTTTTTTAAAGATGGGCATTTTTCATAACTATAAGACATTACGACGGAAAAAATTCTATAGTCTCATTTTAGGTAGCAAAAAATACTTTAGATTATTATCTCATTAATAGTTTTACTATAAATTATTCAAGGAAAATTGCTACTTTATCTGATTAGTAAAAAAAATCTTTGGGCATGAGCATTATCAAGCTACCAAAATAACCAACTTGATTAAGTTAATAAGTTAGTATTAGTTTTCTCTAAGGGCTAACTATTATTTACAAAAAAATGGATAATTCTTATCTTAGCTAAATTACTATATAGCCTCTATAAAGAAAATTAAAGAGAAACTTCTTTAATCTCTTTTTCTGCCACCTTTGCATCTTAAACTAGTTCAAAAGCTTACCACATAAAACTTCATTATCTTTTTGACCCTATTTAGCGATTTAAATCAAATGTGGAGACTTTTTGTCAAATACCGGCAGTCTAGGAAATAGTACTTCCCAAATGAGCTTTTGCCTTTAGCCCTAGCAGGCGATCTGTGGGCGCAAATGACTATTGTGATAGGGTTGTATCTTAAAGAGCTTATTTTATAGGAAGCGATCTAAAACGTGGCTTAAAAGGCGCGTCCAAGCAGAGGTTTTGTAGCAAGAGATACTTGCCTTAAGCAAGGAATTTAACCAAGATGGCCCTATTTTTAATTGGAATTTCCAATACCTTTTGACTTACTTATACGCCAAGACCAGGTGATGGGCCAGCCCAGCCAATAAACTTATCTCGCAGGCCTTTGCCCAAAGGTGGCACAGTAGAAGCTTAACGCCTAAACTTAATCTATTGTCTAAGCTTACCGGGCACTTGACATGAGCCTTAGGTCTTGACGCAAGTCATAAAATAGTGGTATTCCCGCACCAGAGGATTTAAAAGAGCATCGGAAGCTTTTTTACTTTGTAAAGGAACCTACGGGCCCTGAAAGTCTTCAATAGTTCGGCCATTAAAGTTTGGCTTAATCTTTTTAAAAAGTCATCAGCTGGGGACCCTTCCCGCATGTCTATTTCTTCAGCATGTAGGAAAAATTGAATAAAATCAAATGTCAAGAACTAAATGTTCTTTGCACTGATAATTTTGATAAAATATAAGTGTTTCTACTAATATTTAAAAACTGCTACTTTGTCTTATCTTTTGATATGGGTAAGATTTAATGATTTAGTAAGCCTGTAATTTTAAGCTTAATATGTATGTTATTTTAATTTTTTATAAAAAATGATATGCGGCCTGGCAAAGTCAACCCAAAAAGCATTTTTTTCTAGAGCTTTTCTTTGTTCTTTTGTGTGCTTACTTTCTTACCTTAGAATTTAAAATATGGAACTTTTTCCCATAATTGGAGTTTTAGAGTCCATATGGTATTCCGCTTTATATTATGGTATTTATTTTATATGCCACTATATATGGTAGCACTTTGCCTGGGATTGTGAGAGCCAGCCAAAGCTCAAGAAATACAAGGACGTATTGGCCTCTTTTGTATTTTTTAGGGAGCTTTGCTTTTCTCTTGACTTTATCCTGGCTAGTAGTTAAAATAATAATGATATATTTTATGTATCAAGTTTTTTAAAATAGGTGCCAAATTTTATATTTCTTTAATAATTTCCCTGTACACGCCAAGTGCCTCCTATTAATGCTTGCCTGAGATACCACGAATAACTTCGTTTTTAGCTGTTTTTTTCTCCAAAGAACTAAGACAGAAAAGTCCCCACTTCCTACCTTAATATTCGCCAAGATGGAAGCTTTAAGCTTGGGGTTTTTTGCCTTTAAGTACCAGGGGGATTCGGAAGCTTTTATTCCCAAATCCAGTTTAATATAAATTTACATTCGCCATTATCTTTTTAATAAGCATGGCGAGATCTTTTTTGTGCTTTAATAAGCGCAAAATGTAATTGATGGTGTCAAGACTCCATGACCTTGAAATTCAAAATAATGTTAGCGTTGATTGTTCCGCTCCTTATTATTTTTACCGCCTTTACTGTGGTCAATTATGTTTCTGGCCAGAAAAAGGCATTTACTTATGTTAACACGTCCCTTACTGAGGAGTCTGGGCGCAAGGCTGAAGAGATGAATTCTGCCTTAGCTATTCTCATGCCATCCACCGAGATCGTTGCAAAGTTGTTTGCAGAGTGGAACATTAGTACTGAAGAAGAGATCTATGATCTTTTAAAGTTTGTGGCCACCAGCACTTCCGATTCTTTTGGCTCGGCGGTGGCCTACGAGCCTAGGATGTATTCCCCTGATAAGGAGCTCTATTCCCTCTATGCCAATAGATTAGGAGATGAGAGCTATATTGATCCAGATCATGGCGCTTACGATTATACAACAGATGCTATAAATGCCGCCTGGTTCCTTGAACCTAGAAACTCAGGTAAGCCTTATTGGACCGAGCCCTATTTTGATACTGGAGTGGGTAATATCTGGATGTGCACCTATGCAGTACCATTTTTTAAAGACGGCAAATTTATGGGCGTTTTAACCTCGGATATCTCCATAGCGGGATTAAACAAGGACTTGCAGGCAAAGAATCAAGATGGCATAACTATGGCCTCTGGGAGCTATTATTTCATCATCACCAAAGAGGGTGACATAATATCCTATCCCAATGAACGGCTGGTACAAGATGGCGCCAACCTGGTGGCGGAAAACCTCAAGGCCAATCTGGACTCAGAGTTTGTCTCCCTCTGGCAAGACTTTAGAGAGAAGGCTAAAGCAGGTACGCCTTTTGGCATGCGTATTCGGAATTCTTTAGATGACGGAGATAGCTGGAAACTTTTATATGTCACACCTATGGAAAGCACCGGCTGGCTTTTGGGTACGGTACATGATGAAAAAGAGGTTATGGATCCTATTCAAAGAGAGCTATTGTGGGATATTGCTCTATTTATAGGAGCGGCCATTTTGCTTTCTGTCTTAATCTACTTTCCTGTAAACCGGGTTACCGCCAGCTTAGCAAAGATGTCACAATTTTTAAAAAGTGAGAGTGAAAGGTTAATTATCGCCACTGATACAATATCTTCAGGGATAACCGCTATGACAGATTCCTCTAATTCCCAGTTAGAACACTGTAACCTTTTGGTTTCAGAATTGGCGGAACTGTCTGGGGTATCTTTGGAAAACCAAAGTACGGCAAGAGAGGGGGCAAGCTTGGGAGAAAGTAGTTCTAAGGAGATAGCCTCCGGTACCGAGTCCGTAAGTGAGATACAACAGGCAATATCTGTAATAAGTGAGTCTTCTGCCAAGATTAGCAATATCTTAAAGACCATAGAGGGGATCTCTTTCCAGACCAACTTACTGGCTTTAAATGCAGCAGTGGAGGCGGCCCGGGCAGGGGAAGCGGGATCCGGCTTTGCGGTGGTGGCCGAAGAGGTGCGCAATTTGGCTCAGAGATCAGCTGATTCAGTTTACACCACCCATGAGTTCATAGCGAGTAACCAGGCCCAGGTGAGTAACGGGGAGAAAATAATAAGCGATTTCGTAAACGCATTTTCGGCTATTGCTAACAGTGTGGATGCCACGGTTGATTCATTACGTAAGATAGAATCGGCCTTGGATAGTGAAGTGAACCTTATCGGCTCCATCAGCCAGACAATTGTGCAGATGCAAGACTCCACTAATGACTCTAAGAAAAATGCTAGGGACATCCAGGCTAATATTACAGATCTGGTAGCTCAAGCTGACGATCTTAATAAAATTATAGCTGAATTGGAGGCCTTGGTGGGAAGGAGGGGAGGCTAAAGAAGATAAAAAATTTTCTTATAAGTCCCCTTTTTCCAAGAGCTTTAAAAAATTTTCTTCATCTAAGACAGGGATTTTAAGCTCCATAGCTTTACTGAGCTTTTGTCCCGTAGCCTCGCCTGCCACCACAAAGTCCGTCTCTTTGCTTACGGAGGAAAGGACCCTTCCGCCTTTAGCGGCAATGCGCGCTTTGGCCTCAGCGCGGGTAAGGGTGGGAAGGGTACCCGTTAAGACGAATTTTTTCCCCCAAAGGCTTCCAGCCTTTTGTTCTATGGGCTTTTGAGGATCAAGACCCAATTCCTCGCCCAGGAGGTCTTCTATAAAGGGACCGTTTAAAGGGCTCTGGAAAAAGTCCACTACGCTTTTTGCCACCTCTGGGCCAATGTCCCCCAGGCTCATAAGGCTCTCTAAAGAGGCTTCAGATAGTGCCTTTAGGCTCTTAAATTGATCTGCTAGGATTTGGCTTACCCTTTCCCCCACGTGGCGGATGGAAAGGGCGTGGATGAAGCGCCAGAGGTCACTTGTCTTGGCCTTTTCTATGGATGAGAGGATATTTTCCGCCGACTTTTTTCCCAGGCGCGGGAGGGATTCCAAATCTTGCCCCTTAAGACGAAAGAGGTCCGTGGGAAGGGTAACTAAGTTTTCTTTAATTAAAAGGTTTATCAGCTTGGGGCCCAATCCGTCCATGTCCAGGCAGTTTTTGCTGGCAAAGTGGATGAGTCTTTCTTCTATTTGGGCCGGGCAACTTTTGTTGGGGCAGCGAAACACGGCCTCGCCCTGGGGTCTAATGGCTGGAGTCCCGCAGATGGGACAATCTTTGGGGAATTCGTATTTAGGAAGATTAGGCGGTCTTTTTTCCAGAATAACTTCCAAGATCTCTGGGATGACGTCTCCGGCCCGGTGTACCTTTACCCAGTCGCCGGGGCGCACGTCCTTACGAGAAAGCTCGTCGTAGTTATGGAGGGTAGCCTGGGAAACAGTAACCCCGCCTAGGCGTACTGGGTCCATCACAGCCACCGGGGTGAGGGCCCCGGTCCTTCCCACCTGTACCTCTATCTCCTTTACTTTTGTTGTCCCAATAAGGGGCTTAAATTTGGCAGCCACTGCCCAGCGAGGGGCTCTGGCAGTCACCCCCAGGCGGGGCCATAATTCAAGCTTATCTATAGTCACCACCAAGCCGTCGGCTTCAAAGGGAAGTGATTCCCGTTTTTCCTGGATCTCGTGGAAGATGGCCATGACCTCCTCTATTGAGGAGGCTTTCCGGGTAAAATTGCTATGTTCCACAGAAAAGCCCCAGGTACCAATCTTTTCCATTAACCCAGAGTACAAGGGAAAGGCCTTGGGGTCAGGGTCGGCAAGTCCGTAGGCGAAAAAGCGTAAAGGGCGCTCTTTAGTAACTGCGGCATCCAGCTGCCTTAAGGAGCCCGCAGCCGCGTTGCGGGGATTGGCAAAAAGGGCAAGGCCCTTTTCTTCCCGCTCGCTATTTAGCCTGGCAAAGCGGGCCTTTTCCATGTAGACCTCGCCCCGCACCTTGAATGTGTCATTAAGGCTTTTGGGTATTGTCCCTTTTATTTTTTTGGGTATATCCTTGATGGTAAAGACATTTTGTGTCACGTCCTCACCCACTTGGCCGTCCCCGCGGGTGGAACCCAAGGTGAGTAAACCCTTGGAGTACTCCAGTTCCACAGCCAAGCCATCAAACTTGGGCATAGTAAAATAGGGTATTTTTTCCGGGGTGGAAAGAAACCTTCTTACCCGCTCTTCAAAGTCCAAAAGCTCCTCTGGTTTTAGGGCCTTGTCCAGGCTCAGCATGGGGCTGGTGTGGATGACCTCTGGAAGCCTTGTCCCCTTGGCCCCCACTCTATGGGTGGGGGAGTCTGGGGCCACCAACTGGGGATACTGAGCTTCCAGATCCTCTAGTTCCCTTAATAGCTGGTCGTAGTCAGAGTCCTCTATTTCCGGGGTGTCCTTTTGGAAATAGAGGATATTGTGGCGCTCAATTTCTTTACGTAAAAAATCGGCTCTCTTTTTGATATTTTCAGGGACTTCCGGCATCTTTTATTCAAGCGGCGCAAAGAGTGATGCGTCGGTATGGGGAATAAATTGACTGGCTATATACTTATCCATGTACCCGGGGGTCTCGCTTAGCTCAAAGTTTGTCATCTTTTTCTTGATGTCATTGGCCGTGAGCCACATGGTCCCTGAAAGGGCGGCCAAGGTGGCACCTGTTAAAGAGCTATTGCCAATGTACAAAAAGCGCTCCAAGGGCAAATTGGGCAATAGACCTATAGTAATGGCGTTTTCCAGGTTAAGTGATCTCCCGAAGCCGCCAGCTATGATGACCCTTTCCAAATCCCCCATGGAAAGTCCCACTGCTTCCACCAGGGTCTGGTACCCAGAAAACATTGCCCCCTTGGCCCGGATGAGGTTTTCAATGTCTATCTCAGTTAAAACCACATCGTGGCCTCCGCCGCTTTCACTGGCAGGGGCCAAGAGATATTCCACCCCGTCTTCTCCCGTCCTTAGGGCGGAAGAGCTTCCTTCCGAATAGCGTCCTTGCTTACTTATTATACCAGCTTTAAAGAGCTCGGCCACCACATTTATGAGTCCCGAGCCGCAGATACCAGTTGGGGGACCGTCCCCTATGACCCCTAAGTAATGCTTCTTGAGGTCAGGGTCGTACAAAAAGTTCTCTATGGCGCCAGGTGCCGCCCGCATGCCGCATTTTACCCCTCCGCCCTCGAAGGCGGGCCCTGCGGAACAAGCGGCGCAGGTCATCCAGTCCTCGTTGCCTATGACTATTTCACCGTTGGTACCCACGTCGATAAAAAGGGTGAGCTCGCTTCTTTTGTAGAAGCCGGAGGCCAGGACCCCGGAAACTATGTCGCCCCCTACGTAGCTGGAGACAGAGGGGAAGATCTTTAAGACTGTGTGGGGTTCCACCTCTAAGCCCAGGTAACTTGCCCGCAGGGTAGGCCAGATGGCCGCCGGAGGCACGTAGGGTGCCAGGCGGATATTTTTAGGATCTACCCCAACTAAAAGGTGGCTCATGGTGGTGTTACCGGAGACAAACATGAGGTAGGTCTTCTTGCGGTAGCCAGGGTAGATTTCTTCCAGGCGCGTCAAGAGCGTGTTGATGGTGTCAATTACCTGGCGCTGGAGCTTTTTCAAGCCGTCCTTGCGACCGGCGTAGACTATGCGGCTAATGACGTCCTCCCCATAAGAGATCTGGGCATTTAGGTCCGCTACGCTGGGATAGGCCTCGCCCGTGGCAAGGTTTACCAAACGCGCCCACACAGATGTGGTGCCCACGTCTACTGCCAGGGCGTAGAAATCGTTGCCGTCTTCAGTCGGGCTCACCGAGACTATCCTGCGGTAAGGATTGGCCTTAGGGTCCTGGAGGGGCAGGTCATAATTAATAGTGACCTTTACCTTGAAATTCGAGGACCTTAAGACCTCGGGCATGGTCCTCAAGGTGCCTAAATCTATGTCCTGGTCCATGATGCCCAGCTCAGCTAAGGCGGCATTTATCCTGTCTAAGTCACTCACGTTGTCAAATTGGTCTGGAGGGGAGAGTATGAGGCAGGTTTGCTGGATAGTGGGGTCCAAGGTTTCCACCTTCACCGCTTCTTCGGCATGGGTGGCCTTTTTGAACACAGAGGCGTCCCCCCTCGATTCCAAGGGGATAAAGATAGTAGCCTCGCCATTACATTTGGCGCGGCAGGCCAGGCGTAGGTTCTTCTGGAATTCCTCGTCCGAGAGAAACAGACCCTGGGAGGCTTCCACTGTGCCCCCCCGGAGTTCTACCATGCAGCGGCCGCAGACACCTTCGCCTCCACAGGAGGCGTTGATATGCAACTTGGCGCGGTTGGCAATGTCTAGGATGGTCTCACCCTTGGCGGCCTTCACGGTCACCTGGTCCGGAATAAAAGTGATGTCATAGAGTTCCGTGTTTCCCATGCGTATTTGACTCCTCGTAAGTTAGCTGGGAGGTTAAAAGGACCGGGGATCTTTTTCCAGTCCGTCAGGTGTTTTCCAGCGCCTGTGTACCCATAGCCATTCTTCCGGATTCATTCGGATAAATTCTTCTAGGATGTCATTTAGCTTTTGAGCAGTCACTAAGGACCAATCGCCGTCAGGTTCGTTCGGCGGCACTATGGGCGGGAAAATCTTAAAAACATTAATATCTTTCAAGCGGCTGGCAAAGAGGGGCACCAAAATGGAGCCGGTCTTCTGGCCCAGGCGTACAGGACCCATGTTGGTATAGGCCAGCCTCCCCATAAATTCTAGGGGAGCTGACTCGCGTTTTGACATTGCCGCCTGGTCATAGAGGGTACCTATGGCTTCGCCCCTCTTAAGGGCCTTCAACATTTCTCTGACTCCATCTTTCTTGTAAACAAAGGTGCATCCTGTACTCTTGCGGGTACTTATCATGAGCTCATCTATGATTTTGGAATCCCGGGTGCGGCCCACAGTGAGGAGATTAAGCCCAAATTCTTCCCTCATGACGTGGGGAGAAAGCTCCCAGTTGCCTATGTGGGCGGTCAATAAAATGAGTCCTACCCCCTTGGCGCTGGCAAGGCCAGTTGCCTCATCCATATTCTCTCTGCCCTCTAAGCTATAGCGCTTCTTAAAGTACCTAAAACCCCTCTGGTGCAAAATGAGGGTATCTAAGATAGTAAGAGCTAGGTATCCGAAAGACCTTCTGGCAACTTTTGCCCCCTTTAGACTCTTGGGTAGAGCCCCCGCCTCTTGGACCCTTAGTATGTTGGTGGTGGCGATTTTTCGCCTCCTAGCCAGGACATAATAAGAAAGAGTCCCCAGGGTACTTGCCAAGGCCCTTACCAGGGGCCTCGGAAGCCGGGTGATGGGAAATAAGAGGACCTCTATAATTATTATTCCCAGTCTATGGAAAAAACCTAAGTTATGAGTCATATGGAGTATTGGGGTGATGGAGGAGGGGCTTTAGGGGAACGCCGTGGCAAAATTATATGATTGCCGGAGGCGGAAAGGCCACTTGAGACCACCAGGTCCAAGTCAAGGCCGTAGCTTTACAAAGATCATAGGTTTGGGCCCTAAAAATAAAGAAAGATGAAAAACATAAAAGATCGACTCGTAAAAAGCCAGAAAGTATCAACTTGAGAAAGGAAGCCACAAGACGTACTGCAACATAGTTTTCCTATTGTTTACATTTAAAATAAATTACTCCAAGTTATACTTTACTTATTACGATTCAAGCAGTAAAACAAAAGTAAAAAAATAAAAAAATAGTAATTTAGATAATTTTCTCCTACTTATATTAATTAAAGATAGTTTATAAAAAAAATCGAAAAATGTACATCTTTTAATGGATTAGCGAATAGTAAAATTTGGAGCTTTTTTAGGTCTAGGCCCCAATATAATTACCTCCACTAAGTCATCCAAAGTACACTTTTCGGCTCTGCAGCATCATACTAAAAAAGGGGCTTTGTGTCAAAAAATACTTTTTGCAACTTTTTAGCAGACAGATCTAGCTAGCAAAAAAATTGTTATTTAACCCCAGGCTTTTTTACCACATCTTGTGAATATGGGCAATAAGGCAAAAGGGGCTTTTTAGCATTGGAGCCTAAAAAGGGGCGCTTAGATAGGGGCCAGCTTATCTTTTAGCTAATTTCTAGCTAAGTTTATATGGTGGAAATAAAGGGTAAATTCTAGATTATTAGAGAAAATTTATTTTTGGCTTCAAGATGAATCTAAGCTCCCCAAGGGGGCCCTTAAAATAGTAGCCTTTCTTTAAAATGAGCGTGAAAAAAGGGCCTCTTTTGGTATCTTTAGCTAAGGAGACTGGTATTTTGGTAAAAAGGCTTTGATAAGTATTTTTTGTATTAATAGTTTTTTAATTAAAGGCGCTTTAGATTTTTAATTTTTATGTTCAAAAGAAGTATTCAAAGTTAAAGAGAGGGCTTATTTATTTCTTAGAAGAAAAAGAAAGCCTTAAAATCCTTGCTAGAAAGCTGTGGGGCGAAGTTAAAAATAGCTTAGGGGCTAAGCATATAATAGTTTTAAAAAACCAATAGTAATATAGTCAATTGATAGCTTGTAAAACATAAATAAAGGTAGCATTGGGAAAGGCTTTTAAAGTTATCAGGCATTTTTAGGTATTTACAATACCTCACATTATCCATATTCTGCAAGGATTTACAAAACATTACATTAGCTATATTCTGCAAGAATTTACAATACCTCATATTAGCCATATTCTTTAAGTTTTTTTAGGATAGTCTATGGTCTGCAATTTAGTAAAATGTATTTGGCTTTTAAAGTCAGAGCTTTTAGGAAAAGAAAAAATAACTAATAGTAATTCCAGGGGGCTATTGACTTTCCCGGGGGTTTAATAAAGGGTCAAGAAAAGGAATGTGGTAATAAATTACTTTTGTTGACATGTTAGGGCTAAAGTAGTAAATAATAAACAACAATATCGCTAGTATTGTTTAAGTATTTTTTTACCACAAATGTCCCACTTAACTTCATCTTTTTGGCTAATCAGGTATATCTGAAGGCTTCGGAAAATGGTTTCCGAAGCCTTTTTCTTTTTATAAGTAACTGGTGTCTTATGCCTTTAATGGATTCCAAGATTCCCCCCATCCGGGAGCATCGTCACCCGGAAACGGCGCTAGCCCATGGGGGGCCTATGTGCTCACAGAAAAAGGGCAAATCCATTTGCCCTATCTTAGCCCAGGCTGACAGGTCCTTTACCCAAGGGTCTATCTGCCCGCTTCTCCCTGGATTGGGGATAATGCTCTCCCTTCCAGATACCTTGGTGCTCCTACACGGGGCTGTGGGTTGCGGAAGCTGCGCCCATGGTAACAATGTAAACATTAGGGTGGGTAACAGTGTCCGGGGGAGGCCCTCTGGGGACGCCCTGTGGCTTTCTAGCGCACTAGACGAGATAAACGTCATAAACGGCGGGGACGAGAAATTGGCCAGGGCTTTAGTTGAGGCTGATAAGCTCTACCATCCCAAGGTAATTATAGTGGTTTCAGGCTGTCTCCCAGGGGTGATTGGCGATGATATAGATGCAGTCTCTGCCAAGGTGCAGGATGAGGTATCAGCCAAGATCCTAAGCGTACACTGCGAGGGCTTCAAGTCGCGCTTTATGGCTACCGCCTACGACGTGGTGTACCACGCCCTAGGCCGAGGGCTTATGCCCGAGCCCTCCGAGGTAAAGACTAAAGATCAAAAGAGAATAAACGTTATGAACGTTGGTTCCATGGGCTTGGGTGACGAAAAAGAGCTTGGAAGGCTAATAGGGGAAATTGGCCTGGAAGCTAATTTTTTTCCTGTCTTTGCCCATCCTGAGTCTTTGCGGAAAGCCGCCAGTGCGTCTTTGTCCGTGAGTATCTGTCCCACCCACGACGATTACTTTTTAAGTCATCTGGAGGAAAAATACTCCATTCCCTATATCATCCGCCATATGCCCATAGGCATCAAGAATACCTCCCGCTGGCTGGAGGGCGTAGGTGAGGCCATGGGATTAGCTTCTGAGGCCAAAAAGGTGGCTCGGGCGGAAGAAAAGGAGCTGGGGGAAGCTTTAAAAGGATATAAAGAATTCTTCAAGGGCAAAAGGGCCTTCCTTTCAGCCGGTGAGTACAGATCCCTAGCAACAGCATCACTATTGAAAGAGTTGGGTTTCCAGATAGTCGCCATCCGTTCTTTTCATTACGACGGCTTTGCCGACGTGGAGATAGAAAAGCTCACAAAGGATAGCAGTGAGGAAATAGTCTTTAATGTCGCCAATGTCCAGCCTTTCGAGGAGGCCAATCTCCTTAAGAGGCTTAAGCCCGATATCTTTTTGGGGCATTGGCATGGCAACAGCACAGCTGCCCGCTTAGGGATACCTACCCAGGTCATCTATAACAGCGGCTATGGATACATGGGCTATCAAGGGGCCTTCGATCTAGCCAGAAGGATTGAAAGGCGCTTAAAGCACCCGTTTTTTTATAAACGTCTGGAGACGGAAGGCAGGCTGAGTTACAGGAAGAGCTGGTATGCAAAAGATCCTTTCTCCAAGATCCGTTCCTACGAGGCACTCTGATGACGGACCTAATTAGCGGAGAAAACTTTTTGGAAAGACCGCGCTGGACCTGCGCATTAGGCGGCGCTCTGGCAGCCGCTGGAAACCTTCCTGATACTGTGCCCATTTTGCATGCTGGCCCTGGTTGCGCAGGCAATTTTGCCTGGACCAACAATGGAGCCGCCGGATTGGCTGTGACCGGCCCTTGCCTGGGCCTTTCCGTACCTGCCACCAATCTCCAGGAAAGTGAGGTGGTCTTTGGCGGCATTGAAAGGCTTAGGGAAGAGATCCTAGAGACCATAGAGATCATGGAAGGGGGCCTGTATTTTATTATCACAGGTTGTCTTCCCGAGGTCATAGGAGACGATGTCTCCTCCTTGGCAACTGAGTTAAATAGTACTAAACATCCCGTAGTCCTAGCCTCCACCCCTGGTTTTAAGGGCGATAGCTATCTGGGATACGGGGAGGTATTAAAGACCTTGGTCAAAGATGTGGTGAGGAAAGGTACTAAGAAAAACCCCAAGCTTGTAAATGTTTGGGGGGTTCCCCCGTCTTTTGATCCCTTTTGGCGGGGCAATCTTTTAGGTATCCGTGAGCTAGTGGGCCTTTTGGGCTATGAAGCCAATGTCCTTTTTGGTCCAGAAGCGAATCTTAATACCATTAAAAGCGCAGCCGGAGCCAAAAAGAATATCGTAGTTTCAGGGCTCTACGGACAGGAAGCTGCCGAGCTATTTTCCGAGCTCCACGGGGTTGACTACGTGGAAGCCCCGCTTCCCTTTGGGGCGGCGGCTTCAGAGAGGTTTTTGGAGATCCTGGGACAAGCCTTGAAGGTCCCCAAAAAGACCTTGAAAGAGGCGGTGAGCGGGGCCAGGGAGCGTAGATATTCCTATCTGGAGCCTTTGATTGACGTCTATAACGACATGGAGGCCCAGAGGCATGTCTTGGTGGTTGGGGACGCCAACTATGCCCTTTCTCTGGCGGATTTTTTTAGCGAGGACCTGGGCTGGGTCCCGGAACTGGTGGTGGTTACTAACTCCCTGGCCAAAGCTGAAAAGGAAAAGCTCTTAGCTTTTCACAAGAAAACAGGAGGGCAAAAGATATCTCGTCTTATCTTTGAAAATAGGGCACACGCCATCAGAGAAAAGGCCTTAGAGGTGTGGAATGGGAACGGGAAAAAATATTATGACAGCAAAACTCCCATCTTTGTAGCGGGAAGTTCCCTGGAAAGGTCTCTGGCTTCGGAGCTGGGGGCAGGGCATCTATCATTGTGCTACCCGGTGTCCAATAGGGCAATTTTAAACAGGGGCTTTACCGGGCATTTCGGGGGACTCACCTTGATGGAAGATCTGGTGAGCGTCTCTGTTGCAGGCAGATAATGCGTACCGCGGAAAAGGCCATAGACGAGGTGCAACTTTGTACCCCTTGTGAGGCTGCCTCTAGCAAAGCCCCAAAAGAGGCCACTACCACTTGCGAGGCCACTTGTGAGCTAGAAGAGAAGACCTTAGAAACTTCAGAAACTTCTCTTGTAGCCAAGGCTGAAAGTAAGTCCAGGGTAAACCTTGTTGGGCTTTTAAACTCCAATCGTACTGTAATTTCTATTCTTTTAGCCTTGGTAGTGGAATTGGATTTTGCCGCTAGCGGCAAGCAGCCGCCAGCCGATAGGCCGTATTTCGTTTATTTTCTCCTTATCTCTTTAGTTTTTTTCACCCTCTTTCCTCTCCTCTTTAGCTCCAGGAAATCAATCTTAGAAAAGTTTAGGGAAAAGGACAACTTTTATGCAGCTAGCTTTCTCTTTTTAAATGTCTTAAATCTTTTAACCGGCAAGTTTACGGTCCTGCCGCCCATCTTCTTTCCCACGCCGGACAGGATCTTGGCGGTCCTGGTTGAAGATTTTCATTACCTTATCATTGTCTGCCTGGGGTCCTCGGCAAAGCTCCTTTTTAGCGGTTTTTTTGCCGGGGCCTTGGCAGGGCTAGTTACAGGCATTGCCATTGGTTTTTCCAAGACCGCTTCTTACTGGTTAAATCCAGCCATAAAGATCTTAGGTCCCATCCCTCCCACTGCCTGGATACCCATAGTCCTTGTGGCCTTTCCCACCACCTGGACTGCAGCTGTGTTTTTGGTTGCCCTATCCGTGTGGTTCCCCACTTCAGTTATGACCTCCAGTGGAATTTTAAATGTTCAGAACGCCTATTTCGAGGTCTCTAGCACCTTGGGTGCCAAAAGGTTGTACCAGATCTTCTGGGTGGGGATTCCGGCTGCTATGCCGCTTATCTTCACGGGTCTATTTAGCGGCGCCTGCGCTTCTTTTTTAACCCTCATGACAGCTGAGATGGTGGGCGTGAAAAATGGAATTGGCTGGTACATACATTGGCAAAGGCAGATGCTTTCCTATGCCAATGTCTACGCCGGTCTCATAGTGATAGCAGTGACTTTTTATTCCCTTATCACCCTCTTTTTTAAGTTCCGAGACAGGATCTTGGTCTGGCAGAAAGGTATGATCAAATGGTAGAGGCCTTAAATATTTCCGAGAAATTATCTTCGGATACTTTGGCCCATGGCCCTAAGATTTACGAGAAAGACTTAGAAACAAAGGGAGTCATAACCATAGAAGCTGTCTCTAAGGTCTTTTCCCACCCTGACGGCTCATTGGTCCAGGCCCTTAAAGAAGTAGAGCTTAACATTGAATCCGGTGAGTTTATCACCCTCATTGGTCCTTCCGGTTGCGGCAAGTCCACCCTTTTGCGCCTCATAGCCGGTTTAGAAACCGCTACTTCAGGCAGCCTCTGTTTGGATGGGAAACCAATAGTGGGACCGGATGCTGAAAGGGGTCTGGTGTTTCAGAATCCCTATCTCTTTCCCTGGCTAAATATCCACAACAACGTGGCCTTTGGACTTAAGGCCCGCAGAGTTTTCGGCAAAGAAAAGGACGAGGTCTCAAAATATTTGGAGCTGGTGGGACTTTTAAAGTTCGGGAAAGTTTATCCTCATCACCTTTCCGGGGGCATGGCCCAGAGGGCATCCTTAGCTAGGGCACTAATCAATAAGCCCACGGTGCTCCTTTTAGACGAGCCTTTGGGGGCCTTGGACGCTTTTACCCGCATGAACATGCAGGATGAAATCCTCCGCATACGCTCAGAAAAACACATCACTATGGTGATGGTCACCCACGATGTGGACGAGGCTATCTATCTCTCCCATCGCATAGTGGTCATGACCCCTACCCCAGGAAAGGTGGAAAGGATTCTGAAAGTACCCTTTCCCAGGCCCAGGTCTCGCAATACCCCTGATTTTCTCTTACTTCGCGGCAAAATTTTAGAGATCCTGCACTTTGCAGGCCACCTTGAAGAGCCGCCGTATCAGATTTAGCGCTAATTTTAACTCTCTAGCCAATGAAAAATAAGAGGCATAAAATGTTCCTTCGTTATTTTTTAAGTCGGATCTTTCTATCTTTAATAGCTTTACTTGTATTTTCTCCCCTAGCGTTTAGCCAAGACATACCAGTCATCAAGCTCAAAGCAGGTTACACGGGATCACTGTGTGAAGGACCCATCCACATCGCCTATGAAAACGGTTTTTTCCGTGACGAAGGGCTTGATGTGGAGCTGGTGAAACTTGCGCCCGGCACAAATTTTGAGGCCATTACAGCAGGTCAAATAGATGCCAGTTTCGGGCTTTTAGCTACCCTTATCCAGCCTTTGTCCAATGGGCTTCCCATCAAGATAACCACGGGACTACACACAGGTTGCGACAAGATCTTGGTGAAGAAGGACTCGGGGATAACTACAGTAGCTGATTTGAAAGGCAAGAGGATCGGCGTTCCTTCACTTACCTCCAGTCCCATTATGTTTGCCCGCAGGGCGCTTGCCCACTCTGGGGTGAAGGTGGGGGACAAGGACTCCGAGGTGGAGTTTTTGGTGTTTGAAAATTCTGAATTGCCCTTGGCCCTGGAAAGAGGCGCCATAGATGCCATATCAGCCAACGATCCAGTGGCCTCACTTGCTGCAAAAAATAATGATCTTTTGATACTTTTGGATTCCGCCACTGATGAGCCCTTTTCCCAGCAGTACTGCTGCGCGGCTTACGTGAGCGCAAGCTTGGTGGAAGAAAATCCCGATGCTGCAGCCAGGTATACCAGGGCCATGCAAAGGGCTGCGGCTTGGATCCAGAATAATCCCGATGAGACCGCCAGGATCCAGGTAGACAAGAAGTATGTGGCAGGTGACGCAGAGTTCAATGCTTCCGTCTTAAAGACCTTTCACTACATACCTTCAGTATCTGGAGCCTATAATGCCTTTGGCATAACCGCAGGTGAGCTAAAAGATATAGGAATCCTAGGTGCCAAGGTGGATGTGGATGCTCTCCACCAGAATTCTTTTGCCACCTTACCCGGAGTCCCAGATACGGTTGAATAAGGCTTGTAGAGCTCTTTAGGGTAAAACCTAAGGCTTTGAATGTAAAAGCCCCGATAAAAGCTTAGAGCTTTTATCGGGGCTTTCTTATGTTTGTTGGGCCCTAAACTTAGCTCTTGGATTCCTCTGAGGCTGACGCACTGTCTGCCAGCTGGGGCGGGCTGTCTCCGTCCTGGCCGATGAAGCCGCGTTTGCGGGCTATCTCGTCTCCTTTTTCCATCTTCTGAATGACTTCCTCTCCCTTTTCAGTAAGGGTCTGGAACTGGGAGATGGTCTCCTTCATCTTGGGAAGGGCATCCATCTTATAGCGCTTTATCTCATCCATGGACTCTAAGGCGTCGGTAAAGGATTTCTTTAAGACATCCACGGAGATGGTGGAGGATGAGGCTTGCTTATGGATTTCTGCTCCCTGCTCCTTTAGCATTGTGGAGGTCTGGGCAATGAGGTTCTCCGTGGTGGTGTTTAAGGCCTTTATCTTTTCCAAGGTGATCTTCTGGTTGTAGAGGGCGCTAGCCACTGTAATGGAGATCCGTAGTGCGTTCACTGTGACATTTTTCGCCCTGTCCACACCTCTTACGAGCTCGTTGTTGTTGCGCTGGATGACCTCCATGGCTATGATGCCCTGCTGGTTTACAGTCTGCATCTGCTGGATGTCCTGGAGCTTTTGGCGTAGGGGGAAGAGGATCTCCTCTTTGATAAAGGATATCTTTTCGGGATCTCCGGAACTCTCAGGGGCTTCCACCTTGGAGCTTATAGCCTTGTCCATGAGGTCTCCCATCTCGAAGTCTTTTTTGAGCTTCAAGGTGGCCTCGCGCAGTTTGGACTGCTCGCCTTTTAAGTTTTCATTGTCGGATATGAGGGTCTGCTTCCCTTTCTCCAGGGTATCCAAGATGTTGGCGATAATGGATTCGGATTTCTTGTAGCGGTTGAAGTATTTAGTTATGGGGTTAAAGATCTTGGCAAAGATGCCTTTCCTCAAAAAGTCCACCTTGCTGGGATTTAAGTCATTTATCTGGTTCTCCAAGTCCAAAAGTCCTTTAGAGATAATTCCCCCCTCTTCACCTGCCTTGGTGAGCTCACCAACTGAGGCCTTTAAGAATTGGTTGGTCTCACCGGAAGTCTTGATACCTGTCTTTCCGAAGTTTTCCATGAGGGCAAGAACGTTACTCCTCTTATCCTCGGATGAGGGGTCCAGGTCCATGATGATTTGGGCGTTTTTTTCTGCCGTTTCCTTGATGGGATCGATTTGGGCAGGAGGGAGTGCAGTCTCTTCCTTTACGTCTTCAGCCACCTTGTTTAAATCTAGCTTTTCCAAGGAAAAAGGGGCGTCGTCAGCCATGTGTGTCCTCCTAAGGGGTTTTTTATAGTGGTCGCTTCTGCTCGCTACGGCTCAAAAAGGTATCCGTAGGGGCCAGCGAAGTGTTTTAGTGTTGTTTAAAAGGCCTAAAATTAGGCTTAGCTTAGAACCTGGGGCCAATAAGTGTTTTGGACTAAATAGGTGTATATGATAAACAGATTTTAAACTATTTTGCCATAACTAGCTAAAGTATCATAATTAAAAAGTAAAATAGATCATATTTAGGTAAAAATTACCCAATAATGATAAGAAAACTGGTTCGAAGATTTTGTAAACTTGCTTGATTTCACTGAAAAAGCATTTTTTTGGACTGCTAGCAAATTTTATAAGTTAAAACAAAGGAAGTGTCAAGGGAATTGGAAAAAAAAGGCTTATCTGGCGGCCCCGGTAGCTTTCACAAAAATTAGTAGCCTTATTTAAATTCCCCACCATATATTGAAATATCCTCTGAAGATTAAAGGGAAATAGGATAGGGCTCAAAAACTTCTAGCTAGCGGCCCAAAGTCTTTGTCATTTTCCTTTTTGTAAGTAAATTGCAGGCAATACTACCTAGCTCACGCAAGGAAGATAAGTGCTTGGACTTACGGCTAAAAAGCTACTATTTTTTTATAGGGACCAGAAAGTATTTAAATTTGTGGACATAGTATCCTTATGCCATTTTCTCATTCTATAACTATTAGCTAATAAGCCAGCTAGTATCTCCTCGTTAGCAAAAGGTGACCCAAGTACCCTACCACAAGCCTAAAATTAGACTTTTTTACTGGCTAATAATTTTGCCAGATAATCTAAGCATACCCTAGGGTGCGCTTTTCTCCAATGATAAAGCCGTCGTGCTTAATAATAATGGCGCAAATAAAAAGCTCTTTACAAGTTAATGATTTAAAAGACCAGCTTTTCATTTTTTTGTATTTACTATACTAACTTTGCCGTGGAATTTTAAAGGCTTTCTGCAGTTTAAGGTATTATTTGAGCGCATAGTTTACAAAAGCATGGATAATCTATATCCCTTTTAAGGGTATTGGATTACACCAAAGGAAAAAATACTGGAGCATCCAATTATATCAGCATTAGCTTATAGGTATTTTAATAGGGGCTTACAGAAAATTTTTTAATTTTTTCCCCCGTTGCCTTTGATAAATTTTAAGTTAATTTAATGGGCGCTAAGCTATAAGCTTTTTTAGTTGTTCGCTATAATACTACCTAGGATATCAGCTTAAAATGAGCGCCATTTTTTGGTTCTAGCTCTTTGGTAATAGTTTAGGGAGAATTTACCTTAAGCTAAGTAGGTGCCAAAAGAGATTTAAAATAGAGCTAAAGAAAAAAATTTTAAAAATGACAAAAAGCTTGACTTATCTCAATGTTGTACTTATGTTTAAGTTGGATACTGGGGCCAGATAAAGGAGGCTCATTATGACCTATGCAACTTTGGCATTGGTGGAAAGGGAAATAATCGAGATAGACGAAAGCTTGTGCAATGGCTGCGGCCAGTGCGTACCCTCTTGTCACGAAGGGGCCTTAGCTATTGTGGACGGTAAATGCCGCCTCGTCTCCGAGGTTTACTGCGATGGCTTGGGGGCCTGCTTAGGTGAGTGTCCCGAAGGTGCCTTAAAGATTGTAAAGCGCCAGGCCCAAGGCTTTGACCAAAGGCTAGTAGAGCCTTTGGTCCGTAATAAGGACTCTGGGCCTTGTGCCGGCATGCCTCTGAAAGATAAGAGCTGCCCTGGGGCAATGGCCCAGAAGCTTGTGCCCAAAGGCGAGCCTCTAGGACAAAAAAACGCCTCTGAAGAAAAGGCCCTAGGTCTAGTCAACTGGCCCATCCAGCTTGACCTAGTCCCGGCCGCAGCTCCTTTTTTGGATAGCCGCAGCCTCATTTTGGCAGCCGATTGCACTGGATATGCTGCGCCCAATTTCCAGAGGACTTTTATGGGCCAAGGGCTACCTTTAATCCTGGGCTGCCCCAAGCTTTCCGATATAGATGGGTATATAATAAAGCTGGGGGAGCTCTTAAGACTCCATCCGGACATTTTGGAGCTCAAGGTGGTCATCATGTCGGTTCCCTGTTGCCGGGGACTTTTATATGCCGCAACGCGGGGCATCATGCACTCCCAGAGAAACGATGTGCTGGTGCACTTGTTTGTTGTGCAACAGGATGGTACCATTGACGAAGAGCTACCCCAAAAGATGGAAAGGTAGGCTAATATGTCTCAGATTATGTGTCCCGGACAGAACATGCAGTTCTGGAGACCGGGGGATATTTTTGATATCACCTGCCCAGCCTGCGGGGGCAAGGTGGAATTTTTTAAAGACGACGCCAAACGCCGCTGCCAAGGTTGCGGTTTCGTCTTTCCCAATCCCAAATTAAACGAGGGCTGCGCCAAGTGGTGCAAATTTGCAGACAAATGCCTGGGCATTAACTCCGAGGTGCACAAAGAGATAAAGATGAAGCGCGGTTTTGACAATGGTGTGAAGTTTGGGGTAGAATAGCCAATCTTTACTAGGTACCCTTATTGTCCTATCTCTAGGGCACGTGATGACACCAGACGCCGCAAGCTTAAGGACAGGAAGTCCCTCCATGTTATTTTACTCGGCCCCTTTCTTTTCAGCGGAAAGGGGCCGTTTTCATATATAAGGATAGATATTTTGGAAGATCAAGAGGAAAAGACACAGAAGAGAGGAAGAGCCCTGTCAGAAATTAAGATGCTGGCCGTGGCCTCCTCTGTGGGCTTAGCTATGGTCCTTTCTATCTTTTTTGGTTTGGCACTGGGGTACTATCTGGACAAATGGCTGGGAACCAAGCCCTGGCTCCTTTTAGCCGGGCTACTTGTTGGAATAGTTGCAGCTTTTAACAACTTCATCATCCTCACTAAAAGATTGGAAAGGCAAAGGACGGAAAAATATGGCACAGGAAAAGACCAAGGTGGATCTGGAGAAAAAGGTAAATGAGCCTGAAAATACCGAGGCTTCCGCCTCGGATAAGGCGGAAAGCCAAGCTCCTTTGGCTGATGAGCCAGAAGCGGAAAAGCCTTTGACTGGTAAGGAGGAGGCGGCCTTCAATAACCTCAAGCGCTACAGCAACAGGATGCGCCTTTTAGCCAGGATCATAGCCATTATCTTAATCCTCTACCTCTTTTTCGCCCATGGGTGGTTCTGGGCCTTAGGTGGGCTTTTAGGGAGCCTGGTGGTGGAAGGCAATCTTTCAATCTTGCATTATGTTATCTCCAAGGGCAGTCCCAACAGGGTAGAGCGCCCCCTGTGGGTCACTATCATGAAGTTCTACCTCCTTTTTGGGCTCACCCTTTTGGTCTCTTGCATAATAATTATCTTTCACTTGGCACAACCATTTGGGTTTCTGGCGGGGATCATGGTATTTATCCCGGCCTTTGTGGTGACCTTGACTTGGTGTGGCCTGGAATACCTGATAAAGAGCAAAAATGCCCCCAAAGTCGAAGGCTAAGGCTCTTATCCTCACTGGGCCTACCGGTACTGGGAAAAGCTCCTTGGCTGTGACTCTGGCCCAAAAGATAGGCGGTGAGATAATAAATTGTGATAGCCTGGCCTTCTACAAGTATCTAGATATTGGAACTGCCAAGCCCACAAAAAGTGATATGGAAAAGGTGCCCCATCACCTCTTTTCTATCTTGGAACCAGATGAGGAATTTTGTGCTGCTAGCTACCTGCGCCTGGCAAGGCCCTTAATAGAAGAGCTCTTTAGCCTGGGCAAAAAACCCATAGTGGTGGGAGGTACAGGTTTTTATCTGCGCAGCCTCACCAAGGGACTCTTTGATGGCCCTGGGAGCAACAAAGTCTATCGCCAGCACTTACATGACTTGGAATCGGAGGGCCAAAACCTCTACGAGCTTTTGGCCAAAACGGATCCCTTAGCTGCCAAGAATTTAAATCCCAATGACCGGGTGCGCATAGTTAGGGCCCTGGAGGTTTTTAATGCTGCCAAGACCAGCATAGTGACCATCCAAGAGCAACATGGACTTAGGGAAAAGCCCTTTGAAACCTTGGCCCTCATAGTGGATATTGAAAAGAGCGAGTTAGATGGGCGCATCCGCCAGCGGGTGAGAAAAATGTTTTCCGAGGGTCTCATAGAGGAGACTTTAGGCTTATTGGCCAAAGGTTACAGTCCAGAATTAAAGACCCTCATGTCCATGGGCTACAGGGAGGCGGTTTTGTATATCCAAAAGGAGTTGACCTTAGAAGAGGCCCAGGAACAAGCCTACCTAAGAACTAGACGCCTGGCCAAAAGTCAGCGCGTCTGGTTAAAAGGACAATTGCCTGAGGGCTTGAAGGTCCCCTCAAGTGAGGGGCGCATAAAGGAGCTGGCCCAAGAGTTTTTCGGAATTTCCTGATGGCAGCTAAAGTGAAAGTAGCAATACCTTTTCCCCCGCTGGTGGAGGGCACTTTGCTCCGCCGCTACAAAAGGTTTACTGCTGACGTCCTCATTAAAGATGGCAGCCTAATAACCGCCCATACGGCCAATACCGGTAGGATGACCACTTGTTCGGAGCCTGGAAGAAAAGTCTACCTTTCCCGCTCCAACAACCCTTTGCGCAAGTACCCATACACCTGGGAGCTCATAGAAATGGACCATGGCCTCGTGGGGGTAAATACCTCCCTTCCAAACAAATTGGCCCGCTTGGCCCTGGAAAAAGGACTAATCCCCAACTGTCCCGTAGGAGGCATTATTAAACCAGAGTACCCCTTGGGTTCCAGCCGCATAGATCTCTTCTATTTCAACAATAAATTAAAAAAACCCTCTACTTATATAGAGGTCAAAAATTGTACCCTGGTTGAATCTGGGGTAGCCCTGTTCCCAGACGCCGTAAGTAGTCGAGGCACAAGGCACCTTTTAGAGCTCATGGAGACAGTACCCGAAAATAGGGGGATTATTCTCATTCTAGTCCAGCGCGGGGATGCCAGCATCTTTTCCCCTGCTGACGGGATAGATCCCCTCTGGGGTCAGACTTTGAGGAAGGCTGTGGAAAAGGGCGTGGAGCTTTTAGTGCGCGAGGTAAAATTGTCCACTGTGGAAGCCGTCTTGGGCCCTCCAATGGAAGTAAAGCTTTGAGCATAAAAAAGTGTATTTGCCTTTTGGCTAGGGGATTTAGTGGCAAAAACTATATAAAGAAAATTCCCCTTCTAAAAGCCTCTAGTTGTGGCCACCGGGGAGATTATCTTTAGTAAAAAAGCCCCCAGAGCCAAAGCTAAACTTTAACTATTTATGATTAAGTGCCCACTGGCCAGGCTTTTTAAACTCCTGGATTTAGATCTAGCCAAAAGGACATACTTTTTAAAGAGCCGATTTTATCCATTAACTAATAAGAGCTAAAGCTTTTTTATGCGAAACTAAAAGCCTAAGATTTAGCATATAATTTTTTGTTTAGGGTAAGGGAAATCTTTAGCCTCGGGTTTTAAGACTATAGTCTTTTAGCTTTTAAAAGGGTAGCTAAGCTTATTTTTTTTAGGTATTATGATTAACCTCCTTTTAGTGGAAAAGGAAAGAAGCCAATAAAACAAGAGAAACATATGCCTCATGACAATTTTCCCAGATCCAGCTCAGAAATGGAGGCCTTTTTTGACGACCCCATTTTGGATCCCCCTCACGGCTCGCTTCCTTACACCAGGCGTCCCCCCACTGTGACTGGGGACCTGGACGAGCGCATGGCAGGAAAACCATTAAAAGAGCTTTGTGCCCTTATTAGCGGGCTTAAAATAGATGAAGCGGAAAAATTGATAGAGTTTGGGGCTATGTGGATTAATAATCGCCAAATCTTAGACCCGAAGCTAAGTCTTCCTGGGGCCGGTGAATTTAGATTAAACTTTCCGGCATACGGGCCCGTGCGTTTCTATGAGGTGGATCCTCAGAGAATAGTTTTTGAAGATGATGCTCTTCTGGTCTACGACAAGGAGTCTGGAAGGCCCTCCCAGGCAGTGCCCCATGATGCCCACAACAATGTTCTGGCTTCTTTGACCCGTTTAAGGGGCGGAATTTTAAGGCTCCCTCACCGACTGGACGCCGGCACTTCCGGACTTTTAATAGTCGCAAAGAGCCTAGTAGCTGCCAGTGCACTGGGGAAAGCCTTTCAAAAAGGTCAGATTAAAAAGCGTTATTTGGCCTTAAGTGTAGGAGATAAGCCCCCTTGGGATAGTAGGAGCGTAAATGCCTCCATAGCCAAATCAGGCAGGGGCCTATTGGTGCGGGAAAATGGTCCGGGGCTAGCGGCCAGGACAGACTTTAAGCTTTTGTCCTGGGATTGTGGCATGGCGCTCATTTTGGCTAAGCCCTTGACCGGACGTACCCACCAGATTCGCCTACATTTAAGTTATTTAGGCTATCCGATAAAAGGGGACCAATACTATGGCGGTGAAGCTGGAAGGAGGCTTATGTTAAAGGCTACTGGCCTGGCCTTTAAGCACCCCATAAGTGGTGAGCCAATGGTACTGGGGGACGGCTTTGAGGAGTTATGAAGACCAGTGTAAACTCACAAAAAAAGAGGCGTTTGTGGCTTTTTAACTTAAGAAAAAGTCGGATCTGGCGCTTATCTCGGCTAAGATTTTCGGGATGGAGCTAGTAGAAAGTATCACAGTCTCTAACATCTTGAGGACCATTTCCACGGAACACTTTAAGACCAGGCCCACGTCTTGGCTTTTGAGGTCCTCTTTAATGACCTCCAAGGTCTCCATATTTTCGGATAGGTTTTTTGCGACGCTGTCTTTGTTTGTTAACCTACCAGCTTGTATAAGGCGGCCGGTTATTTCAGAGGCCAGTGTGAGGCAGGGGTAACCAAAGGGTTTTAAACTCTGTAAAAGTTCTAAGCATTTATCCGCAAAGAACTCTAGAAGCTCAGCTACATTATTGGCAGCAACATAACGTTTTTCTAAAAGACGTAGGGTTAAGCGTTTAGAAGTCTTGAAAGCCAGGACTTTCAGGTGTTGTTCCTGGCTATTGGAGTCGTAAAGGTTCATGATTTTCCCAATTTATTTACCCATGAGGGTCCCTATGGGTTTGAGGTCTTCGAAGCTATCCATAGTGAGCTTTATGACTGCGGTAGCAGGCACGGCAATTATCATTCCCACGCCTCCCCAGACTACCCCCCAAAGCACGATGGCCATGAGGGAAGTAGCAGGGGATAGGTTAACGCTGCGGCCTAGATATAAAGGCTCAATAAAGTTTTTGACTATGGCTGAGGGGACCACCAAGGCCAACCCAAGCCACAGGCTCCAGGTCCAGCTATGTTGCAAGGCAGCCAAGAGGACAGGCAGGAGGATACTTAAGATGGTGCCAACGGTGGGCACGAAGTGTAGAAAAAAAGCGAAGATCCCCCAAGAGGAGGCAAAGTCCACGTTAAAAAAATAACAGGTGAGTCCCGTGAGAATCCCCATGCCAAGGCTAATGCAGCTTTTTACCAGGATGAAGTTCTGTACCTTGTGGGAGATACTGTCCACGCTTTCGCAAAGGCGGATGCCCTTTTCACCAGGAAAAGCCTTTCTAAGCTTGTCTGGAAATGAAGGAAGGGAGGGAAGAAAGTAGAGTACAAAGATGATAGTAAGGAAAATATAGCCAGTTAAAGAGAAAAATGAGTTAAAAAAACTTGTTATTATCTGGCCATAGGAAAGGCGGCTCAACTGTTCCTTTATCACTTCCATGGTGATAAAGTTAAATTGTTTATTTTTGTACTCTATGAAGCTGTTTATCAAATTATCGAACTTTTCCTTGTACTCTGGGAGCCCCTCTTGGAAATGGGTTATGTTTACTATAACAAAGTTTACAGAAAGCCAGATAATGAGGATTCCCAAGGTGACGGCAAAGAGATTGGCTATTAATCTGGGAATGTGCCATTTGATAAAGATGTTCACCAGAGGGTTAAGGCAACAGTAAATAAAGAAGGCCATGAGCATGGGAAGAAGTATTATCTTGAGGTTTATTAGTATAAAAGCCAGCATGAAGAAAATTGCAAGCCCTAAAAAGAGCTTTTGGGATAAACTTTTTTCACCCTCACCCTTTCTTAAGCGCGAAACTTGAGACATGTTTTCCTCTTTTGCAAGATATTAAAAAAACTTCTTTCTGATTAGAAGGCAAAAATTATCAGCTGCCTTCCAGATAGAATATTATCTATTCTCAAAGGCTCCCCATTAGTGCTTGAGGCAATGTTTTTATGCCAATAGTCCTCCCCAGGGGCCAGATTGTGGAAGGGTACAGCATAAAAATCCTAAACTATACTGAATTTTCTATGGTTTTCGCCAATGGACTTTCTCTTTGCTAAGACTTTGGCCCAAAGACTATCAAAGCTTTTTGGGCGTACTTATTCAATTTTTCTTAAATACTAATGTCCAAGTCTTAAGTTTGCAAGGGTGAAAAAAACAGAAATTTGAGTGAGACATATAGTAATAAAGCCCCTTTTCAAATTAAATTCCATATTTAAGAAAACTAGTTGGCCCTGGGGATTTTTTAGTTTAAGTTAGGCAAATTGGGACCTAAAGAGCCAAGAATTTCCAATAAGTAACTGAAATTACTTATTAATTTTAGGCGACAGAAATTTAGGGTACTTTTTGACTAGATTTTTGGCGAGCTTATTCATGCTATAATTTTTTTGTTTTTCGAGAGAACACTTCTCGAAAAGGGATAGCTTATTTAGGATAATCTTGCCTATTTACTAGTGCAACTAGGGGCTTTTTAGTGTTTAGAAGCTACTTTTTCATCTTGCTCATTACGGTCCTTATTTTGGGGCAATTCCTGTCGTGGAGGCTCTTTTTAAGAAGCTTTGACTCCAAGGTATATAAGAGAATAGTTACCATAGTCTTTGTGGTCATGAATATTGGCTGGGGCTTTACCCTATGGTGTATCTTTACCGGGGACCTTATGACGGGAAATTTATGGACCTTTTTGGGCCGTCCTATCATCTCCTGGCAGTTCGTGCACCTTTTAGTGATAATACCAGCTAGTCTTCTGGCCTTTCTCATCTATCAAGTGGTTCGCGGCAGCTTATGGCTTTTGCGCCGCTGGAAGGCTAAAGAGAAAGTTAAGGTAGAAAAAGAGACAGCCGGGGAAGAAAATATCAAGCCTATCTTAGCCAGGCGGGATTTTGTCAAGACCTGCGGAGGGGTGGGCCTTTTTGGCATACTGGGCCTGGCCGGTTACGGGATTTTGCGCCAGACAGCGCCACCTGACACCAAAAGCCACACCCTTAGGATCCCCAATCTTCCCAGGAGCCTAGATGGTTTCTCTATAGCCCATATCTCGGATATCCATCTGGGGCTCTGGTCCAACCAGAGGGAGCTGGCCTTGGCTGTGGAGGAGGTATCCCGTCACAAGCCGGACATGGTAATTTTCACAGGGGATCTGGTGGATCACAATCCTCACTTGGCTTCTAAGTACCAACAGCCCATAGCCACCTTTCTCTCAAAAGTGCCCTATGGGGTCTATGGGATCTTAGGAAACCACGACCACCACAATGACCCCTGGCTTATCACCAAGATTTTAAATGATTCTGGTATGAGGATGCTCCGAGAGGAGCGAGTGAATATAGAGGGGCTCCCTTTGAGCTTAACTGGCTTAGATGACCAGGGCTACCACCAATCCTGGCTGAAAAGGCGGAAGGTAGTAAATGAGGAAGGCAACAAGCTCTTGACCTTCGACCTCATCAAAGGTCCGGCCCTAAGGGAAGAGGATTTTAAGATACTTTTAAACCATAGGCCAGAGGGCTTCAGGCAGGCAGCAGTAGAGGAGGGTTACGGCCTTTACCTGGCAGGACACACCCATGGGGGACAGTATGCTCTCCCAGGGTACACTGACATCAATTTGGCCAGGATGATCTACAAATATAATAATGGCCTCTACAACGAATATGGCTCTTTTTTAAATGTTTCCTGCGGTATTGCTGCAGTGGGTATTCCCTTTAGGTTCGGGCCTTGGCCGGAATTCAGCATGATAACCCTTAAGAGGGCTTAATTCATTGCCCTCTAGAGCGATTAAAGGGGCAGGCTAGATTTGCTTTTCGGAAAATTAATAATTTATAACGCTTTCCATGAGAGGCGTCCCCTGTCCCAGCCTTTCTAGGTTTATCTGGGCTATGGGGTAGGTGGTAGCAGCCTGGGTAAACCAGACCTTGGCTTCTTCCAGGTCTTGACTTAAGGCCTCGCCGATTATGTGATAGCAGCCCATATCGTTTTGGGCGCGTCTGGAAGGGGGATGGTGACTTGCGGCCTGGTGAGCCCAGTTTACGGCCATGAGGGGATCCCTATTTGTCCCCACGCCATCTCGGTAGAGATAGGAAAGATTTGTCATGGCCAACAGATCCCCAGTCTCGGCTGCTTCTTGGGTCCAGTCATAGCATTCATCAGAGTCAACTCTATAGAAGCCAAAGACCTTTGGCGGATTTTTATCGCAGGCAATGGCAGCAGTTAAGTTCATAGCAGGGATAAAGCCTGCTTTAGCAGCAGTCGATGCCAATCTTCGGGCTTCAAGCAGATTGTTTTCCCCGGCCCCTGGCACTAATCCCCTATAGTACAGGAGGGCTAAGGCGGTCTGGTACAAGGGTCTTACGGCCCCAGGGCTTCTATAGGCTAGGGTGCGAATGTCCTGGAATTGGAGAACCATAATGTCAAGAGCCTTTTGTGACCCAGCCGGGTCAGAGGCCCTTCCGTCCAGGCCGTTTTCAAAGATGATGCGCGCATAGAAGGCAGCGCGCACATTGCCGTGGGAAAAGGAATCCATTATGAGGGGTATGGCTGTGGCGTAATCGCCCTTTAAGAAGGCATCTTCTCCGGGGATTTTTTCCGGATGCCTGAGGTCCTGGCGCTGCACTTCAGGCTGAACTTGGGTACTAGTTAGAGCCTGAGGCAGGGGCTGAACTTGTGTACTAGCTTGAGGCTGAGGCTGGGGCTGAGCTTGCTGTTGCGGCTGAATTTGCGGTAGCGGCTGGGCCTGAGGCACTCTGGCGCTTTCAGTATCTTGGGGGCCTTTACTCTGCACCTGGGGCGTTTGGGAGCCTATGTCCCGCTCATCGGTCCTATCCCCAAAAAAAGGTACCCAGCCGCAACCGGTAAAGGTTAGGGCAAGAAAGATTAGCGGAAGCAAAGCTATTGTGTATTTATTAAGACCTTGTGGCATGGACAGGGCACCTATTTTGAGAAAAGGGGCCAAACTTTTTGTGTTTAACAGCTTTAAGACCTAATAAAGGGACTAAAGGCAGAGCTTAAGCTTGCTTTCCATCTGCACGCTCTTCCAAGAGTTCACGGTTTAAGATAACAATATAAGGTTTTTCGTCTGTGACGATCCCCATGTCTTTAAGGTCTGCCAGAGCTCTGGAGAGACTTTCTGGGGTGGTGGCAAGGTGCCTGGCAAGCTCCACCTTCTTTACGGGTAGTTTTACCTTGCCACCGGATTCCGGTAGCTCAAGAAGATAGGCTGCTAGGCGTGGGAGGACCGCTTTTAGGGATTGCTCTAAAAGAGAGGCAAAATGGCTCAGGCGGTTAGCCAGGACCCCTATGGTGGCCAGGGCTAGTTCAGAATTCTCTGTGATAAGTTTTAAAATGTCCTTTTTTTGCACATAAAAGGTTTGGGACTGAGAGATGGCAGACGAGAATGCTGGATAAGCGTCTTTTAGAAAAAGGGCGGCCTCGCCAAAGAGTTCCCCGGGGTTCACGATTTTTATGGTGCGCTCTTTACCAGTGGGATCGGAGACAAAGATCCTCACCTTGCCTTCAGCAAGAAGGTAGACGCCTTTCACATGCTCTCCCCTGGAAAAGATAATTTGGCCTGCCTTATAGCTTTGCAAAATAGCCACGGACTCTAGGGCAGCTATGATTGACTCAGGCAATCCCTCTAGAAAAGGGGAGAGCTTAATCACCTGAGGCAGGGTCAAGGGGACTTTTTTACGGGATCTGCTCTGGGAGCTATGGGGTTCTTTTGTTGGTTTATCAGTCATAAGCGGAGTTTTTTAAGTCGGGTTGCTTCCGTGCAATTTAGGTTAAAAAGTGCCAATAATCTTAAGATCCAGGAGGATTATAATAAATGCCCCTAGGTGGTGTCATGTGGCGGAGCCAGGGTTCATCTGGACTGGCTGCGCGGTCGTAAGGCTTTACGAAGTATTCTCCGTTCCAGGCCATGGGCAAGAGCTTGAATTGGGCTAGAAAATGGCTGCAGGAGTGGGCATTGATGCTGGTTACAGTGACAATGTCCAAGGCAACCCTGTCTTCGGTGCTGGCATGGCAGGTAAGGCACCCTGTGAAGGTCTGGGCTATGATCTCCAAATCCCTTTGGGCCCTGGCATCTTTTAGTGTATCAGCCCTTACAAAGTCCAAAGGTCCCACAGGGGGGATGAAATCATGTATCTGCGCTTTGATAAAATCCAGATTTCTGCCTGTCTGGAAGAGAACCAGGTCCATGGGTGCCTCTCCAGGATACTTTTGATCCGAAGTGCTGGGCCCGGAGGTCTGACGGCTGCGGCAAATCACCAGGAGATCCGGTAGGCCTGGTCCTCCGGCAAAGAGTTTGTAAACAGTAGGAGAGCGGTGGATCCCCAGGAGGGTGAGGACATTGTTGGATTTTATTTCTACCCAGTAGCCTTCCTTAGAGGGAGCAGTATAGCCATTAGCTAGGCCATGCCTATCGATTAGATCCTGGCGTTCCGTAATGCTTAAGTTGTTTGTCTCAGAGTTGGGAAGACGGAGGAAGAGGTCCTGGATGTTGCTATACTGGGCCGCAGCTCCAGAGGACCAAGAAAGGAAAAAGGCCAAGGCAAAGCTACCCAAAATGGTCTTTAGGGTGTAATCGAACTTATGTGGGGGCATGTTGCTAAAGGTTTTAGACCATAGTCTGTCTTTTTTCTGCAATTTTAACCTCCCATGAGCAATTTATTTGTGCCAGCCTGTATTTAAAAGAGAGCTAAAAGGGGCTCATTATTATTTATCGGCAAAGTACGGCGGTATCACAAGAAATAGCCGGTTGTAGGGAAAAATTCGCTAAGGTACAGAAAAAATCTTGGTATTAGCGATTAGAGCTAGATGATAGTAATGAGCCGAAAACAAAAGTATTAAAAGTGAATAAAGGTAATTAAATATAATAAAGGTAATTATAGATATATAATATAAAAAAAGTTAGTTTTTTCGAGTATTTAAAGATATTTAACCCTTTATCCGCCATTTGCCCCTGGAAAGGATCACTTCCTCATTATATAACAATTGACGCTTGGGAAATCAAACTATCCAGATTTTTTTATGAAGTTTATTTTATAAAAATTTTATCTAAGCCGTTCTAATAGAAAGTTTTTTACATGTAGGCAAGAGATAAAATGCAAATGTAGCTGAATTTCTTAGTACTAGTTAAAGTTTAAAATAATAGGTTTATGGTCGGATTTCACATGATTTTTTGAGATTTTCCTTTAGGGAACTCATGAAAATTTGTCTAAGACCGCTAGTCTTTTCTAAAAGCTAAGGGATTTTAATGCCTAGCTTAAGTTAACCTGGGTGGCATCTTAAAAATACCTTATCAATAGCTTTACAAGTTTTATTCTCACCTTCAGTAAAGCTTTAAAATGAGGCAAATGTACACCTATTATTAAGGACATATGGCGCCCAATTATAAGAATCTGGTAATTCTAGGAAATGGGTAATATTCTAATATTAGAGGGTAGAATAAGGTTCTTTTAGTGGTACTTTGAAATATCTATTTGATACTTATACTACCAGCGCATTGGGCCACATGCCGATGACCTTATATGAGATTTTTCTTATATATAAAAGCTTTTGGTTAAATATCACAGAAATTCGATAAGAAAACCTAATTTATACTTTTAAAACATTAGAGAATATGTAAATTCAGGCAAAGAAATGCTCACTTTGACGCCTTTTGAACGTCTAGAAAGTTCGTAGCCTTAAAAATAGAAGTAAATAAGGTGTAAGATAGAGCTATAGCTACCATTATCTAGAAGAAGGAGAATAAAAAGCCCACTAATTATTTACTAATTCCTGTTTACTTCAAGACTACCTATAGTATTTTATTAATAAATGGTATCTGGTTTCTTGGAATAAAAGAATTTGAAGGTTTTTTATGAGAAAAAAGAAAGCCCCCTGGAGAAAAAGAAAATAAGGGCCAGGAGGCTCAAATAGCGGTGTCTACGGAAAGAAGGACTCAAAAGGATGGGTCAAAGGAATCAGGAGAATCGTGAAAATCATCCTCATTAGGCTTTGATGCTTCTTTTTTCTTGGATAACACAAGGAGCCTGGAGCCCCAGAGCCTGTCGTGGATTATTTCAGGGGTGAGGGAGTCGAAAAAGGGTTTGGCATCACCTAGGTAGGGGTCCTGATAGTCTAAATAATTGTTGATGGTCCCAAGTTCAGTAAGCAAGGTCTCTGTTTCCAGTATCTCAAAACCATTTGTTTCAAGGAGGTATTTTAAAGACGTGACGTTAAAGTGGTTTAAATGTGAATGACCTCCAAAGGTGTTGCTCTTTTCGTGAAGAATGCGGGTAACCAAGGAGCCGGCATTTGGGACTAGGATCAAAAGTATGCCGCTGGGGGTTAAAAGCTTGCTCACATTGCGCAAAATCAGTTGTGGTTCTGCTACGTGCTCAAGGATCTCCCAAAGGGTGATAAGGTCAAAGCTTGCTGGTGGCAAATCCGCTAATTCCAAGGGCTTAACAATGACCCGATAGCCTTCTCGCTCAAGGGATTCGGCAGAAGCTATGTTGAATTCTAGGGCTGTAGTTTTCCAACCGGCCTCTTTCGCTATGCGCACAAAGGTGCCTGTGCCGGCACCAACATCCAATAAGCTGCCTGGGTTTTCAATCCCACACAAGGAAGAGGCTACATCCAGCCCATAGGTGAACTTCAATCTGTCCATATCCACCTGGGGTCCTGACTGCAAGACGCCCATCCAGGCTATTTCCTCTCTCCAGTACTGGACCATGATGTCTTCTCTTAGGATTAAGCTCACATAGATAAGGTCGCAGGAAGGGCAGCGAACGTGCCTAAAGCCGTCTTTTATAAAGAGTCCCTGGCCTGGGGCTTCCCCACAAACGGGGCAATTGCGTGGGCGGATAATGTCGGTGCGTATAAGCCCAGTGTCAGGATCTATGTATTTCTGAAAAGGGTTAATCGGCTTGGTTACCCTACCTGTGGACTTATTGAAGTTGGAGGTACCTAATACCAGGGCCCCGTCAAAGGTGTTTTTGCGAGCTAGGCGCAATTGCTTGTCATGGAGCCATTCAGGACTGGAAATCATTGGTTATCTCCTGGAAAAACTGAAAAGGCGTCAATGGGACCTTTTTTTTGGGAAGGCAGTAAGATATTAGCTTCAGGTTATAAAAGTTGGGCCAGGGCCCAAGCTGGTTAATTACTCATTCAGGAGGGCAGATTACTATCGAGATTGGTAAATCGATATTAAGCTTTCTCCTAGCTTAGATTATCATTAGATTATATTTAGAAACAAAAAACTAGTAACAGTGTAACAGAAAAATGATGAAAAATCGAACGTGGGAGAGAGTAAAAGAAGGTGTGTTTTCAAGAGTCTTTGGGAGTCTAAATTTAGAAAAGGCATTTTGACGAGCTGTATTTAAAGCTTTATATACGGAAAAAAAGCTTTTTTCAAAAGCTTATAAATCTAACTGGCGTGAGAGGTAAAAATATGATGTTTAGTAGAAACCATGGGATGCAGTTATATTTATTAGTAAACACTATATATAGTAAATGACAGGAAAAATGTTCTAAATATGGGGTTAATAGTTTGCTATATTTAGAGAAATGTATGTGTGATACTAGGTAATAGTTGAACGATTATTATAAATATATATAAAAATAAAAAAAGAAAATGAATTTATAAAAAGAATAATTAGATGGCTTAAATTGTATAATATAGGTTAATTACTGATGATTATCAAACATTAATGATATAGTATTTGATTAAAGTACAATTTTTGCTAAGATGACATTTTTGTTGCAAAAAATTTACTCACGTTTTTGAGACTATTAACTGTTGCCACTGGAGCACATTTTTAAATAGGAGCTAGTCTAAAGATGTTTAGGGGGATTTTGCGTTTATATCTATGCTTCTCTTAAAGTACCAGGTGCTTTTCAGGGCCTTTAGTTTTTGGAACTAGTGATTGGCCAAAGCTAAAATGTATTACTCCTACTGTATTAGCACTACATTTTGTGGAAATAATGGCGAGAATACTAAGTAAAATGTATTTACATTAAGAGAATCGCGTAAAAATAAAATTATCCTATCTGCGAGGTCTTTTGTTTAGAATTAAAGCAAAAGTTTATAGTTTTAGCTCTTAAAAGGCACAGGGAAAAGAAAAATGTTAAGTGCACAAAGTCGATAAGATAAAACAATTACGCGGGGCATTAGCACTATGGATAGTCACTAAAGTCTCATAGGCACGGTGGTCTTAATAAAATGATCTTTATATTCTTAGGGTAATTTTTGCTTGGAAAGGGAACTTAGATGAACAGCTTCGCAAAAAAGCTAAATGGCTTGTTTTATGGAGTTAGGAGCTAAAAGAAACTGAAACTTTTAGAAAAAACATTAATCTTCAGAAACTCCTCGTCTTTTGGCCCATATTTCAGCCATCAGTTTGTAGGATTGACCGTTGTCGGTAGTTTGGTTTACGTACACCAAGAAAGAATTAGGCTGAACGTTAGTAAATGTCCAAACCAAAATTACCCCTGGCTCTCCTTGGAAGGACTCAAAGATGTTACCATCACGGTTGCGGCTTGCTTGGAAAGGATACATACGTCCATATTGGATATGTATTCCCTCCCAATAGCCCATTTGTTCATTGAAACTTCTGATTGAAGTCGCGCGTATTTGGGTTTGGTCCCTAGTTTTGGTCTGCCACAAGTAGGGGATTATGAGCATATCCTGTAGGGCTTCTCCACCATTTATCCAAGAAAAGTTCCACTCGCCTTGCAAAATGTTCTCGCTATCAACATTGCCTTCAGGAACCCAAGCCACATCCCATTCACCCACTAAGGGACCATACCAGTTGTCCTTGTCCTTTAGTTTTGGAGAGGGAGAGATGGATATTAAGGAAGATGCGAAATAATTCAAACGATCTGTTCTGGAAGCCATTTCTTCTTTACTTAAAGAGGCATTAGGATTATTCGGGCCGTTTGGGTCCTGCCCCATAGGACGGGTTTTGTTGCTATCCCGCCAGCTAGCAAAGCCCTGGCGTACTGCTTGCTGTTCCGCAGCGGGATCATACTTATCCCACATTTTTAGAGGTGGTTCGGCGCAGGAGGCAAGGCCAGCACGCATCTTATCTATAAGTTGCCAACTTAATTTGTCTGAGGAAATTGCCCAAATCAGGAGCGGAAGCAAGATTACGGTTGATACTACAATAGTTTTGAAACCCCTTCTGGCCCATATGGCTGTTTTTTCTTCAGGCCTTTCGCCAGTCCTTAAGTTGGTGCTGCAGTTAGGACAGGTTTCAGCTGGAAGTTTAACCATTATGCCGCAAACTGGACATCTTATGGAGGCAATGGCTTGATCGTCAAGATTATTTTTAGTTGCAGTATTGATGCTCAATTTGCCCTCGTTCCTCCTTGTGGGAAGTACCCTAAAGGCGCTAGGTGATAATTAAAAAAACTAGTTATCCGCCTTAGGTGAAGGGTACGTAATTATGATCGAGGCGTAAAAAGTCTCCAGGAATTCATAACGAAAAAAGATATAGCAATATTTAGTAGTAATATAATGCATCATCAGCATTATTTAGTATGATGATTGATATATCTGGTTATACAGGTCCTTATTACGTTGTGATCAATAATGAGAAATCAAATGCAAAAAAAACTAACAAAATACTAAAAAAATATATTTAGATATAATATGGTTCTATTATATATAAAAGATATCAAAATTTAAGATGCACCAAGTGGAGTTATATAAGCGATAATTTTTGTATGGAAGCAAATTTGTAAATGGGCTTATAAATTAAGCTCTTGGAAGGCACTTAAAAAACTTGGAATTTTGTTTAGCAGCTAGAGATAAGTAGATCGGCATTATTGGCATTCAATTTACTTTCAGTTTAGCCTTGCCAAAACTAAAATATTTTACCATGTTTTTTCATTAAATCAAATTTTTGTTTTATTTTAGTTAAATAAAAGTGATTTGGCAAACAAAATATGGTTTTTCTTAATGCCATGACTGATTAGAGGCAGGTGTGTCCTATAGATATTGATGTAAAAAGAGGAATATATAAATAAAAAATAAAGATATAATAATATTATTAGGTATTTTAATAAGTAATTTAGGGAAATAATAATAAATTAAATTGGTAAAAAAATAAGAACTTTCCCGTCTTGGTTCCTGTTAACCAATGCTAACAAGGAACATAACTGCGCGAGACTTTTTTCTTAAGAGCTGTTTCTTGACTTATAGGAAGTGGGTTGGTATGAAGTATTTGCAAAAGAAATAGTATAAAAATTGATAATTTTATATTACATTTTGGAAATATTTTTATTGTGGGAAATTCGAAATAGCTGCTTTCAAAAGGGCAAATACGGGATCGCTCATCAAGCCAGATTGATAGATACCAAGATCCTTTTGAAATTGCCTAATTGCTCTCGAAGTTTTTTTACCGAATATTCCATCAATTTTTCCAGGTTTATATCCAAGATAGGTAAGTAAACTTTGTAGTAATGCCACATCCTCAGAAGTATATTGTGTCTCAACTGCATAGTATTTATACAAAAAATCTAACATTCCTGGATAATTATTCTTTAAGCAAACTAGAGTTTCTTTCACCAGAGAAACTCTGAGAGGATATACTTCGTTCATAGCTGAATTTATATTTAATTCAGTGTGAGTTCCTGACTGACAATCTGGGATATAAGTATTTCCAACATCATTACAATACTTGTCAACAGTGGTAGAAAAAATTTTTATAGTGTTTAAAGAAATTAATTGCTTTAAACATTGACTTGTCTGCTGAGGTGTATATGAAAGATATTGAGGTGTGGTGGGTAAGCGATGATCGGTGTTACTGTTATAAGGATTTGTATTCATGTTTGATGAATGACGATCTAATGAGGGATTAATCATTTTGTAACTATAAGCAATTGCTATAATGAAACATATAATTATAACTATTATGCAACCACTGGAGGCGCAGCTACTATCTTCTTTAGATGCATCTGAATTATGATGATTGTCCAATTTAGATATTTCGACTTTTGCTGTTACCCCTTGCTTAGATGTATCTACCTTTCTTGTTTCCGGTTGTTTAATATTAGATGGTTCAACTGGTAGTGTATTTTCTAATTCATTTCGATTAGAAACTAAACCTATGATCCCAGCAAATCCAGATGATGTTTTAATAGACATTAAAATATTCCAATAAATTAAAAGAGATTATTGTAGTGTTTCACTTAATTTTCTAATTTGTTTCTGAATGGCTATATTAATCAAAGGTTCAAGCAATACAATATTATAGGTAGATATATATGATAAATTTATTAATGGTGTGTTGCGTTTAGATTTACTGAAGAGCGTGAAAAAACCATCAGAGCTTTTACTAACAAGATTATTCCAAGGATAAAAAGTTTCATCTTTACCGAAAAAAGCAAATTTGTTAATTGTTACCCCTTCATCACTAAGTATCATATTTTCAAATTTGAAAATGTTTCCTTTTCTTAAAGCATCTAGATATATTGAAATTATTGAAATTCCTATGGACCTTTGTATTCTTAAAGTAATATTACGGAATATTTCTAAGTCATTAACTTGTATAGTTATAATTCTATTATCATCACATTTTAAGCTAATAGATAGTTCATGTGTTGTCGTCCCTATAAAATTATTTGTCACAGTTCCACCCCAAGAAACTCCAGATATTTTTTCTAAAGGAATATATTTATTTTTCCAAGAAATGCCTTGTGGATCGATGGAAAATTTGTTACGAAATATTGTTCCGATAAATACTTCATACTTTATTTCACTGGCAAAATTATCAGTATTTCTTAATTGATCGAGTATGTGAAGTCTTGTAGGATTTGCCATTCCTTCCAAAATAATCATATCATTTTTTAATCCTTCTGAAATTTCAGCAATATGTTGGAAACTGTTGGCAAGGAATTTGATTATTTTTAAAGAGATATCAAATTTTTTATGCTTATTACTTAATTCTAGTGATAAATTTCGGAGTATATTACATATTTCAATACTGTTATTATGAACAATGCCTTTGGATTTTGAATATATATGAAGTGGTTTTACAACAAATAACCAGTTATTACATACTTTATTAAGTATTTTGACAATTGAATCTGTGTAATTGTCTGATTTTGATTTTGAAATTGAGTCGCGAATTTTTTGTACAAAGTAAATAATATTAGCTTTTTCTAATTGATTAAATTCTTGAGTGGAAATTTCATATATATCAATGATATCACCTATTAATAGGGGTGTAATATTATTGCCATCCTTTGTAGCTACATCAATGATTTTTTGTATAGATTTTACTAAACTAATAGGCTCTAATTTGTCCAAAAAGCCACTAATGGATGACCTATAAAATGTTCTTTGTTCTTTGAGCATCTCTTCTAATAATTGCTTATCTTGTATAAGGGGAAATTTTGAAACTGATCTATCATGATTGATGTAAAAGAGGATATCGTCTATTTTAATATTTTCATAATCTTTAGCTAAGTTAACAATAATTTTGTTAACTAATTCATTTTTTATTTTTGTAAAATTAGTATAGTCTATAAGAGTTAAAAAATGAAGATAAGAAGCAAAAAAATTAGCCCTTGAGATTGGGTTAAGGGTTTCTAAAAGTTTAGTAGTTTTAGAATCTATGGTAGGATCTGATTCTATAGGAAAATGTTTTAGTAGTTGAGTTACGATATCGAATGGTGCCCCAGGGAACCATGAAATTTCTGATCTTATCCTTTTATTAGGAATTGTAAGATTTGAGCGTGCTTCTGTACACATTGAAGGATCCAAAATAAGGCTACGTTCATCTGAGAGTTCTATTATTTTAGAACGATCATCTAATGCATTTGCTTCAAGAACAAAAAATGGGTTGTCAAAAATATACATAATAAACCCTTTTAATGATTAAAATAATATGTTTTTCAAAAACAGGTATTAATGAAATATAAAGTCTTAAGAGAATTACCAATGAAATTTGAAAAATTTCTTATATTCAACAGGGTATTTTTTTCAATTAGCTTTAAAATAAACTGATGTCTGGAGGTCAGTAAAAGATGATTGTTCTTAGAATTATTCAGTAATACAATCAGATATCTTCGTTTTTTTTAAGAGATACTGTATATGGAAATTTATCTAGAGATATTTTTTTAGACTTAGATGCTTTGTTTTCTTGATTATTTAACCCTGAAGCCTCAAGAATTTCGTCAAGATCGTTTTGATTGAGCCATCCAGATAATTGAATTAATCGTTGTGAAGAATCTATAGATATTCCTACGCCACCCGTTAGCCAAGTACCTAAAACAGTTTTATCGTCTTTATTTGGTGTTTTAGTCCATGTAGGCAAAAGTCTTGAGTACTGTTCAATATATATAGCATCATGGAAAGAATCATTTTGTGTGAATTTTCGTGATTCCTTAAAAGATACTGCCACTGCCATGGCATCAACTATCGATAGAGGTGGTTGTAACTTATCAATAGGTTCTAGTGCATACATTTTATCACTAAATAGCAAATGAAATATTTTGCTCCCGTAATTTAATGTATGAAATAAACTTTGGACTATGATGCCACATTTAAACCATTTTTCTGTTATACATGGTTCTGCAATAAGTACATTGTTAAATCCATAAGAATCATAGATTTGCCAGTTATTCCCTGAAAACAAAAGCTTTTTTATTTTCGACCCATCTGATAAGCTGTAATTAAAAGGTAACCACATATCATTAAACATATTTCATCCTCTAATGATATTTGCCAATTCCAGCATATCACCATCATTGTCACCCCCAATGTGGATAGAAATTAATTTAATAATTACTTCTCGCAAGCTATCTATTTCATCTTTCAAAAGGTACTCGTTACCCAGCCTTATAAGGTTGTCAAATTGGAATCTATCTGAAAAGGAAAAAGGTGATTTTGAGAGGATGTTGAATTGAGCAATCACAAACCAATCTTGGCGCCATAAAATGGTAACTATTAAAGCATCAATTTCTTTGGTTTGAATATTAAAATCGTTGTCATTATGATCTATAGAGCGTTGTGCTACTTTAACCATGTTATCAAAGGAATTTACCTCTGATGGTTTTGCAAATTTTCTAACAGAATTATTGAACGTTTCTATTTTTTTATTAAGATCAATGTTGCGTATTTCTTTTAAATGTTCTTTGCGAATTTGCGCAAGAATACTTTTGGCAACTAAAATATCTTCCCTTGCTTTTTGTGTTTTTTCAATATCATTTTCTTTGTTGTCAAGAAAAAGCGCTGAATTTAATTTTGTTAAAGCTTCGAAAATTTTGGGATCTTGGATCGATTTTTCAATTTCATGTATTCGTTCAAGGGTTTCATTGGCTTCGCTTTTTACAATTTCAGTAGCTATGGTAAAATCGATCTGACCTTCTTGTCTTGAGTAAAAGTTTTTACCGGAATGGAAAGTCCCTCCAATACAAGGTACAGACACTTCTAATATAATTTGTCCTGAATCTCGTATTTCGTATTCACATTCGAGATCAGCCCCAGCTGGTATAACGCCTCTGTCAAAATCTTTTCCAGATATTTTTAATAGTCCAATTGGCCTGTTATCTGTTATTGGATCCTGAATGTCACCTTCCCAAATTTTGAAATTTAGGGAATTTAGTGAACCGGCTTTAAGAGACTCAGCTGCTTTAAATATTTTTTTTCCTTTCTTGGGTAGAGAATCTCCAGTATGTATGAGATAATCTAAAATGGGAGAACCTCCAAGTTTCTCTAACACTTCTATGCCAACTGAATGCGATGAAGGTATAGCTTCAATTGTAGCTGCTGTCCTGTTAATCACAATTTTATTATGTTGTAATTTTATTGGATGCCCAAGACGGTCAAAGACAAATACATTAAAATGATTTTCGCCCGGTTTGGGTAATGAGACTTCAATTGCAGATTTATCGGTTAGAGGTATTCTTCCTGACGACCAACCAGAATTGACATTGTCAATTTGAAACTCTGTACCTTGTTGGACCATTGTAAGCAATTGGGTCACTATTTTTGTTTTATATGAAGGTGTTCGAGAGATATATTTAAATGTAAGGTTAAGGTTGCCTCCAGATGTTATCTGGCCTCTCGATTCTTTTCTTAAACGGCTTTCAGTGGTCCAATTGATTGACTCTGCAAAAAGACTAGCTCCTTCTGCAACAGCAGTCATTGGATTAATGTCGATATTCGCTTTAATACCTAGTTCTTGACTTACCTTGTCACGAAGAGGTTTGTAATTAGTAGGACCTCCAATGAAAACAATCTTTTCAAGATCACCTTGCGATATTCCCGCATTAGTTAAAGTTTGTCTAGCTGCTGAAATAGAGTCGTTAATTAATTCATCTATCAGTTGGTTGTATCTATTGCGACTTAATTCGATGTCAAAATAGATTTCCTTATCTTTTAAATCTCTCATCCTAGTTTCTGATTCTGTCAGTGAAATAATTACTTCTTCTGATGATGAAAGCTCTATTTTGGCTCTTTCTGAAGCCCAGGCCGCTAATCTTAAAAGCGGTTTGTATGATGGTTGAACTCGGAAATCCTTAGGCAGGTTAAAATGCTGAATCAACCAAGGATACACAATGCTGTCAACTAATATTCTGTCGAAATCTCTTCCACCACAAACGGCTATACCTCCATGTGATAAAAGGTTAACGCGGCCACCTATGCTTTCTGCAATAGCGATATCAAGAGTCCCGCCCCCCAAATCATATATGAGAAACATCCCATCTAGTTTATTTAAGCGCATAACGCTCATAACTGCAGCAACAGGTTCCTGCATTAAAGCCACTTTACCTATGCCAGCCATTAATGATGCCTGCATAGTAGCTTCCTTTTGCATTTGGTTAAATGCTGCAGGTACCGTAATTACCGTTCCCGTTTCTGGATCATTACGAATTTCTTCAGGAAGGTAACCAAAAATGACTTTTAAAATTTCAGCAGAGCATTCTTCAGGCGATTTGGTCTCATTTGCTATTTTAATTGGGGTATTTGTTCCCATTTGTCGCTTAAACAACATCGCTGCATTATCAGGATTTTGAGGGGCTGAATCATACGCTCTTTTGCCAATGTATTTTTTCCCTCGTTTATCAATATAAATGACTGAAGGTGTGACATCATTTTGTTCTGGACTTTTCCAAATGCGCGTAACAGAACCATTGTAGGAACATATAGCACTATTTGTAGTCCCAAGATCTATTCCGATATAGTTAGGCATTATTTTGATTTCCTCAATATTATGGTGCCTGGCCGAACTATTCCTTTTTTGCCAATTATTATTGGTTCAAGCATCTGTTCGACAATCAAAGTATCATTTTCTTCGAAATCTTCAAGATTTAAAGGAGTCACTGGCATCCCTGTTTCATATTCATGGCCAACAACAGTTAAAAATTGTAGGTTAATGCTTGTTAAGCATTCTTCAATTTTTTTTATAAACCATCGATATTGGCTATAATATCTGTGCTGGTCACCAGCATCAATCTTGGTAAGGATTCTTTCGTATGCTGAAGCAAATCTCCATGATTCTATAGCCATGTTGAGGATAGTATCCCTCAATTTTGCGGACTCTATTTTTTCTTCTTCCGTTTTTTTTGAAAAAGCGATATCTTCAATATTTTTTTCCTCTTCTTTATTATTGTCATTGTCGTTTAGAGCTTTTTCTAGCAAAATTTTGCTTTTATCTAGAAGTTTATAACTTTGAGTATCTTTATAAAAACTATCATTATCCAGGTTATTTAAAGCTTTTTCTTTTAATTTTTTCATAAATAATTCCAAAATATTAAAATTACAAATAATTATTCTTATTTTTCTATTATTTACTATTTATTTTAATTTGGCTTTGCCAGGGCCATTTGAAAGTTTATGTTTCGTAAACTATATCACAGTTTCCCTCTTTATTTTAGGACCTATTTTGCATCTCTTTTTTAGAGCAATAAATAGCCCCTCGTACCTAATTTATTATGAGTTCTCTTGCAGGATTAGCCTAGATTTGGTATTTGTCATAATTAACACCAACTTTTTTGCGGCTAAACTGGCATTGCGGCTTCCTTTAAATAAAGCATAAAAATTACTAAATTTATATAATTTATCCATATTACCATAAAGAAGACCAATTAGATATTTTTTCCCTCCTTTTGCCTTTCCAAACAAATTGAAATTTAGAAAATGTGCTATCATTATATAAGGTAAATTATTAGCCCCAGAGGGCAACAAGCCTTTTTACTTTTGTTATGCCTTAACCTATTATTTTTAGTGAGAGTTTATGACCTACGATCCTCCTCAAGAAAAAGCTGCTCTGGAACATACCTTGGTGAATCTTCTGGAAGAAGCCTCATCTTTGGCTGATGTGCCTGGAATTAGCTTGGGTGAAGTAAAGATTGCCAGAAACAAGGCCAAGCTTTCCATGCTTCTTTTGACGGCCAGGGATCTGTATGAAGATATAAATAAGCGTTTTCCCTTGGCCCTTGAACAAGAAGGCGAGCAAAATAAGAGAATGAAATGGGCTTGCCGTTTGATTTCCATAAATGCGAGATCGGGTTTTGTTGCTGAGGCTAACAGCCTATATGGGGCACTCTATGGTCCTAGCACCGGTTATAAGGCCAAGGCCTTGGCAAAGGCGGCCTTTCGTTTGGTAGAGGCTTACCAAAAACAAGGCTACCCAGAAGAGGCTGACAGGATATTTTTTTCCATGGAGTCTCTGGCGGGGGAACCCCATGCCCTTATGGATTTAGCTGGAGCGGCTTCTTTTTTAATTTTAAACTCAGTCAAGGCGGGCGACAAGGAACGGAGCCGGGATATCTTTGAGATCATGAAAAACCTCTATCCTGGGCCCCTTAAGGAGTCTCTACTCTTACGGCCCCAGGGTATGTTGACCCTAGTGGAGTCCGATGAGAACGCCAGTGGCCTTATCATGGGTGAAAGAGAGTCACGGCACCAAACTTCAGAATCTGAGGTTGAAAAGTATAGAGCCCCCATTCTAACGCTGGTAAGCTCCAGCAGTACCGAGCTTAAGGATGAGGACGGGGAAGGCGAGGAAAACGGGACTTCTGCAAATTTTCAGAAGATAGTCCAGGATTATGCCTACCGTTTGGCCCAATCTGTCATAAATTATATTTCCACCTATGCTTTTTCCGGTGACCCCCAGGTGGCACGCGAGGCTTACGATTTTCTCTTCCAATTACCCGATTCAGAAGTCCTTAACGTCTACAGAGCGATAGCTACTGTAAACATGATCTGCTCCTATGGAACTGCCAGGGAATGGCAAGCGGCAAAGGAGCTCTATGCCTTGATTGACGAGATGGGGGATCAGCTAGAAATCCGCTCCTGCAAGGCAAAGGCCGCGGTAAACTTAATAAATCACTATGGAGATGCAGGGCTTTTATCTAGTGCCCGTAAACTCTATGACAGCCTTAGTGTTCCCAAAGAATCTGTGGAGTTGGTCATCAAAAAGGCTGAGGCAGCCTCAGTCCTTATCTACAGCTATGGGGAGAATGGGTTTTTCAAAGAGGCCCAGGAGCTCTATCGGGAACTCTTAAATGACTTTGATGACTACCTTGAAATAAATCAAATCCGTTCCCAGGCCACCATCAACCTAATCTGTGACTATTGCCAGGACAGGGACATACCTTCGGCTATGGCGCTTTACTCCCGCATGGACACCTTTGGCAGCACGGAATGGTTCCTGAGTAAAAAAGCCAAGGCCTTAAATAACCTCATCTCCGGCTGCACTAAAAGCGGGGATCTGTCTCTTGCTATGAAGCTTTATAGGTCCATGGAGACTTTGGGTACTTCAAAGCAGGTCTTGCTAGAAAGGGCCAAGACGGCTTTTCACCTGGTAACGGAAATGGGTTTGGTGGGAAGGGTAGAAGATGCCCTAGGTGTCTATAAATCAATGGACCTTTTAGGCGACAATGAGATCATTTTGTTGGAAAAATCCAAGGCCACAGTAAATCTTGTAGGCATCTTGGGTTGCGTCTCAAGGCTTGGGGAGGCTAGGAGCATCTATGAAAAAAGCCTTAAGGCGCCCCAGATCCCCCAGACCCTGATAAATGTCGCAAAGACAGCATTTAACCTAGTCTACGACTACGGAAAAGCGGCATGTTATCAAGAGGCTAAAGAAATCCTAGAGACTATGAAGGACATTGGGGATAGCGAAGAGATTTTGGCTGAAAGGTCCCTGGCCAGTTACAGGCTCATACTGTTTTTGACCGAGGCGGGCCAGATGGAGGTGGCCACAGAGATCTATGAGTCCATGGGCTCTTTGGGGAACTCGGCTAAGGCCCTCCTTGGCAAAGCCCGGTCGGCTGTTATCCTGATTCAGGAGTTTGGCAACAAGGGCAATATCGATAAAGCCCAGGAGCTCTACGCCAGCATGTCAGCCTTGGGGACTGGAGGAAAATTAGGCCAAGAAAGAGCCAAAGCCGGATTTAGGCTAGTCTCTTCTCTTATCCGCTTAGGTAGGATAGATGAGGCCAGGGTAAACTTTGACGGTATGGAGCAACTGGGTTCTGAGGAACAAATTGTCTTGGAAAGGGCCAAGGCGGGCGTTAACCTTGTGAGCGCTTATGGCACCATAGGAAATTTGGACGATGCCCGTTATGTCATTCAGGTGCTGAGGGGCTTTCCCGATAGTGAGGATATGGCGGTCCTTAAAGGCAAGGCCACCTACAACCTTGTAACGGATTTGGTGAGGGCAGGTTTTTTGGACGAGTCCAGGGATCTCTATCACGATAGCATCCTTTTGGGGCCTTACCCTGAGCTGCTCATTCCCAAAGGGCGTTTAGGCGTCATCTTGGTGCGTTCCTTTGCCACGGCCCAGCGTTTTAATGAAGCCCAGGCCCTTTTGGAGGAAATGAACGCCCTGGGAAATACCAGAGAGCTTAAACGCCTCAAAGAAAGCGCCAACTTTGAGTTCAAATGTGCTAAAAGTGCCTTAAACTACCCCTATATCCGCGGCCTAGGGCGGGAAGTAAGGGATAGTTAGTCAAAAACTAAGGTCAATTTCTTTTTGTAAAATTTTTACAAAAGGGCTTAATACGCCTGTGCGTATTGCCTCAAAAGTTGGATTAGAGATTTTGTTTGCACAGTATTTTTATGGCTAGCTATCACTTTTTTGGTGTGTTTTTTATTGTTTTTGAATATTATTTATATACATTGCCCCAAAAGTTATAATTCACCCAAAATTAAATGTACTAAAATAGTACAGTTTTAGACCTTATTTCAAAGATTGCCCTTGGGGCAATTAATGTAAAAATCTATTACCTCAATAATTTTTAATAGGAGAGAACTAAAGGGGATCCAGCGATTTAGCCTATATTATAGGTTCTTAAAGCGTAAAAGATTTCGAGCTTAATTAAAAATTTTTATAAAAGAGCTACATTCTTGGGAAAATTATTCTGGTACTTAGTGAAAGGGCTTTCTACTCACAAGCAGAGGGTTTTTGGAAAAGGATCTAGCAAGTTAAAACAGAGAGGCTGGTCATTTTACCCTTTATTTTTATGATAAATTAGATATACTTTAATTATTTAAAATTTTAAAATATTATATAATAATTAATAAAATAATATGGTTAATTTTAAACTTAAATTTATTATTAAAAAAATAGTTTATTTGCAGTTTAATTTTATAGATTTTTTTAGTTGGCGTTTTCGGGCCTCTAAAGCCCTATTTCTAGTTGACATAGGTCAGGATCTTGTGTTATAAACCGCTTAATAGGTAACTTGTCGGGTTTGCCTTTTGTTTATCTTTTCCTTTTTAATATAGTATTTTATGGCCTCTTAGCCGCGTGCCTTTAAGGCAAAAGGTGGTTCCCTCCAAAATTTCTGCTTTCCTCATTCATTGCACTTAGATCTATTTCCATTTTTTCCAAGATTAAACAAGATATCATCGATATTCTTACCACCCTTGAGGCGTATAAGGGTTAAATTATCTGGGTTTACGGCGCTCATCTTTAGACTTAAAGTAATATGGGTATTGTCAATTAAATGGAATATTTTTTGTTTTGCAGCATGTGGTGTTAAGATTCCAAAGGATAGAACTACCCTTGGCCTTTTCCTGAGTCCACATCATATCCACCCCACGATACTTAGAGTAGGGGCGGTTATTTTTTTATGAAAAAAGAAATCCTTGTAGTTGATGATAATTTAGCCACTTTAAAGCAGACGGCAGCGTATTTAAAAGAGCGTTATGCTTTTTCACTCATGCGTTCAGGGCAACAGGCAATTGCCTATTGCGAAGCAGAAAATCCTGATCTCGTGCTGTTAGATGTTGATATGCCAGATATGGACGGATTTGAGACGATTAAGCACCTCAAGTCCTTGGCCAACATGAAACATGTTCCAGTAATTTTTATTTCCGCTTATATTGACTCAGGAACCGAGGTAAAAGCTCTGGAGTCAGGCGCTAGAGATTTCATTGGAAAGCCTGTAGATTCCAGTATTTTATTGCACCGCATAGCTCTTCACCTAGAGCTCTCGGAATATGAATATGACTTGGAAAAGACCCGAAAAGAGCTGGAAAATAACATTGTTTTTTCTTTTGCTGATTTGGTGGAGAGCAAGGATAGTCACACAGGAGGACACGTTTTAAGGACCCGTCGTTATTTGGAGATAATCGGCTACGCCGCCATTTCCAAAGGGCTTTTCCCAGATGAGTTGGATCAAGAAAGATTGGAACTTATGGTAAAGGCAACGCCTTTTCATGACATAGGTAAGATTGGAATAAGTGATGTTATTTTATTAAAACCTGGACCCCTTAACGACCAGGAGTACGAAGAGATGAAAAGGCACACCATAGTAGGCTCCAACTTTATACGAAATATTTACAGGCGCCTACCTGAGCAACAGTACCTCTATTATGCTATGCTCATGGCTGAAGGCCACCATGAACGGTGGGATGGAAAAGGATATCCCCATGGCCTAAAGGGTGAGGAAATCCCCTTTTGCTCCAGGCTCCTTTCCGTCGCCAATGTCTACGATGCCTGCCTTACCGCCCGTATCTACCGGCCTGCCATGACCCACATCCAAGCCAATGAGGTTATCCTAAATGGACGGGGCACGGAATACGACCCTAGAATTGTGGATGTTTATGTAGCGGTAAAAGATATCTTTGCTGCTTTCAATGTGAATCAGACTAGCTTGCCCCAGGCCCGCAGGAGGGTTTTTACATTCCCCTCCAAGAAGCTGGGCTAGGGGTTAATCTTTTTGTATTTTTTTCCTCATTTAACCCCAAAAAGCCTTGGGTACGAAAGGTGCTTCTTTTAGTCCGATGAAAAATTTTTAACTGGCTAATACCAAAAAGAACCATTTAAGGTCATTTCTATGAAAGAAATACTTGTCGTGGACGATAATGATGCAGTCCTCAAGCAAATATCCACCTTCCTGGCGGGCAGTTATGAATACTCTCTAGCTCGCTCTGGCGCCCAGGCGGTGAGTTATTGCTCCAGAGAGCGTCCAGACCTTGTCCTTTTGGACATCGAGATGCCTGGTATGGACGGCTTTGAGACCTTTAGGTTGCTGAAGCAAAATCCAGACTTCCAAAAGGTGCCTGTAATATTCCTCACTGCCAAGCACGACAGAGAGACCGAGGTAAAATGTCTGCGTTTTGGGGCCAGAGACTTTATCCGCAAGCCGCCGGAAAAGAGCATACTGCTTCACCGTGTGGAACTCCACATCGCCATTTCTACTTACCAGTCCGAGCTCTCTGATTCAGTGGCCTTAATGGCTAATATCTTGGGCGTCTCCATGGCTGAGCTCATAGAATGTCGGGATGAGAACACCGGTGGCCATGTGGTTCGGACTAGCAAATATCTGGAAGTTATAGGCTATGATCTCCTGCATCGCAACAAGTTCGAATGGGATCTTACTGACTATAACCTCAATATGATGGTACGGGCGGCCCCACTCCACGACATAGGGAAAATCTCAATAAGTGACAAGATACTTTTAAAGCGAGGTAGGCTTACCGACGAAGAATTTGGTATAATGAAGGGGCATGCCGCAATAGGTGCCAATATCCTAGAGCACATGTACGACCGTACCCCAACCCAAGATTATCTTAAATATGCCGCCCGTATCGCTTCCTCCCATCATGAGCGCTATGATGGCAAAGGTTATCCCAACGGTACTTCTGGGGAACATATCCCCTTGTGTGGCAGGATAATGGCAGTAGCAGATGTCTACGACGCTTTGGTGGAGGATAGAGTCTACCGTCAGGCAATGTCTCACAGTGAGGCATGCGAAATAATTTTTAATGGGACAGGCTCCCAGTTCGATCCGGCAGTTATAGAAGCTTTTGAAAACTGCCAGGAACAAATCCTTGAAATTCGTGATATTCAAGCCTTTAAAGATTTAAGAG
>JAITII010000039.1 GCA_031279515.1 Deltaproteobacteria bacterium | reverse complement strand
TCGTCCTTGGAACCTGTTATAGATCCCTCACTCGCCTCAGAGCATAGTAAAAATATGCTAAAAGCCTTGACTAACCTTGACAAGAAAGCTTTTCAGGAATCATTTGGTGGGTTTTTTTTCAGTATGTATCATTACGACAAGCTTACATCCAATGAAGCATATTATCATACGCTCTTTTTGGCAGCAATGTTTATGGCTGACGCTCTAGTCTTTACCGAAGGCTTTATTGGAGATGGAAGGTATGGCGCAAAGTATGAAGCACCTGATGGTACAGTTTTCATTATTGAGATTAAATATTGTGCGTTATATACTGCAATAGGTAATAACATAACAGAACAGGAAATACTAGAGATGGAAAATCTAGCTACTCTTACCATGAAGCAAATAGAAGAGAAACAATATACCAAAGACTATAGATTTCCAGGTGCCCAAATTTACAAAGTAGCTCTTGTGATAGCCAAAAAAGCCGATGTTTTTGTCACTTTTAAGAAAGAAGAAATTTGACGATTAATTTTGCTTCTTTTAACACTACAAAATATTTTTTACAAATTAAGCTTTGTGTATATAACTGTACAAACTACATCTTTCAAGTATCATCCAGACAAAGGTTAAAAATTTTATAGTACATCAAACTAAATAGCTATTGGAGATTAAAAATATCTAGACTACCCTCATTAGTCCTTAGGGTAATATCTATAAAACTCCGCTTAGCTCTTTTTTTTTCTCCCATTAGAGCCATTTAAGGATAGGATTCCCTTTGGCTGCCTTATTAACACCTGGGAAATATGAAAATGGCTGTTAACATGCCTGAAAGACTCTGCTCACAAAATTACATACTAAGTATGCCTCACCAGATAGTCCAATAACAAAGAGCCGTTTTACTCTTAAGATGTTTTGTATGGCTATTGCACCTTAAGCACATTTGAAGAACTTACTTGTGTTTTTAACTTTTGATATTCCATTTGTATTTTCTCTGACAACTAACGAATCAGGCTAAACTTTGTTTTCTATAGCCCTTTACAACATAAAGCTTAGAAGATGATAATAGTTGGTCATACATCTCAACCTGCAGTAAGAGGCTCATAAACTTACTGCATAAAATTCTATCTAAATGCATTGATAGGTCAACTTCTATGATAGGATTAAGTTTGACCCCTTTCGTTATTTGACCTTCTTTATCCCATCCACAACTTTCTTTCCACTGGCGCAGGTGTATTACAGAGCCTCTAGGTCAAATATAAAATACTTCCCAAAAAGTAACTCCGCTGCTCTTCGGTTTTTACCCTTGAGTTCCGGAATACCAAAAAGGCAACTCATACCATTGGCATTTTTGATGAATTCCCTCTGACGAAAATGGGGGTAACTTCTTTCCCTACTTCCCTTGACCAGGATCACTTACCAACCCCCCCTCTTTTTTCTTAGTTTCCTACAGCCAAGCACCCGTATTGGCTTTTACGACTTTAATGCCTTATTGCCCGGCTCTTGGAAGGATTCCCCTTTAGGGTATAGAACCCAAGGTTTTGCATTTTACTAGCTCTTAGCTGAAAATCCAAATTATTATTTGCCTAAATCATACCTTTAAGCTACTTAACCTTCAGAAGACAGGAAGACCAGCGGTCATCTCTGTGGTTATCCACCTCCACAAAGTCTATGGTCTTAGAGAGCTTCCCTTTGAGCTCGTCTGCCTCCTTGGGTAATAGCCCTGAAAGTATCAAGTAGCTCCTACTCAAATAGGCGCCCTTTTCCAGGAGCTCCAGGTGAACAAATAAGGGGATATTAGCCAAAAGGACATCTGCCTTATATTTAGCATAGTCAGCTGCCAAGCCGTGGACAAAGCTTATTTTGTCTTCCATCTGGTTCAATTCTCGATTGGCTAGGGCGCATTGTGCTGCAAGATGGCTGTAGTCAACCCCCAAGGCGCTTTTACCCCCTAAGGCCACAGCTGCAATGGAAAGCACCCCCGTTCCGCAACCTAAGTCCAAGAATGTTTCTGGGATAAAGGTATTTTGCGGGCCCATTATGCGCACCAAAAAGCTAAGGCAGGCCTTTGTAGTGGCATGACCGCCATAGCCAAAGGCCAGGGCTGGATCTATATAGATGGGCGCTAGTCTTTTGGGAAAGCCCAAAAGGCTAGCTGCCCCTGATACTGAGTCGCAGGTAGTTAAAGAATGGCTATTTCCAGCTGGTAAGATGCATAAGGGGCCGATAACTATAGGCTTAGACCCCACTCCGTCCTGCCACTGGTCATAGCGGAGGATATGCTCTTCTTTTAGTACTGTGCCGGGAAGGGCGGCAAATAGAGGTTTAAGATCCACTCTAGCCAGGCAAAAGACAAAGGCAAAGTCTATCTCCAGGTGGTAACCGGCAAAGGAGTCTCCCAAGAGGGCCAGAAGATCAAGGTCTGCAAAACGGTCTTGGCCTTCCTTTATTTTAAGCTCATAAATGTAGAGGAGGGTCCCAGGTGAAAATTTTGGAAGCTTTATTGCCACTTTTTTTCCAACTGGTCCAGCACAAAGGCCAAGGGACCCTTCCCAGCCGGGGGCATGGGTCTATAGAGGGATTTAAGCTCCAAAGGCGCCTGTGAGCTTATATAGCTTATCCCTGCCCAGTCCAATAGTTCCCTGTCATTAAAGTCATTTCCCAGAGCCACTGCCTGGGTATTATCTAAGCCTAAAAGTGAAGCCAATTTGGCTGCAGCATGCCCTTTAGATACCTGGGGAGGATAGATCTCCAGCCAATGGGCCCCGTCTCCATAAGGTGAGGTGCTTATTACTGTGGAAACAGGGGGAACCAGGGCGTCAAAGCGAGAGCGCAATTTAGCTATTGTCTGAGGGGTCCCCATAATGAGGACTTGTGCCAGGGGGAAATCCCTTTCTCCTCTATATGGACTACCGTACATCTCGTACTGGGTAAGCCGTACAGTAAAGCAGCTGGGCTCATCTTTTTCTGGCCTGGAGTAATAAAATACATGGGTCTCTGGAGGTGGAAAACTTAGGAAAAAGCCTAAGTTAACCTCTTTGGCAAGGTCTATTGCCGCCGCAGCAGTTTCAGGGTCAAAGGACCGGCTTACTAGAAGCTCAGCTGGACCATCTAAATTAAATTTAGATATGCCTAAGCCAGTAGAAGAGATGAGGTAATCTATGGCAATAGCTGGTTCCCAGTCCTTCATGAAGGTTTTAATGGTCCTGCCTGTGGCTATGACCCTGGTTAGCCCCCTATCACCTAATATTTGTAAAGCCCTCTTATCCTCTCCAGAAACTGGATTTTCCAGGGGTTTTAGTGTCCCATCAAAATCCATGACCCATATTTTGGGGAATGATGCATAAGAGTGTAAAGTTTCGTCCACCAAAATTTGACCTATTCCTTACATTTCAGATTTTTTTAGGCCGCTAAAATAAAAAAACCGCTACTCAAAAGCGGTTTTATTTTATCAAAAAATATTCACGGGAAAAATCTGTGAGAGGGTATCTCGTCAAAACTAACTAATGTTAGTTATTGCCTTTGGATAAACCTCCAATTTAAGACCCATATTACCTAGTTCCTCGGCTCTAGGAGCTGGTAATCAGATCCCCTTTGCTATTTCCACAAATTAGAATACCTCTAATGCTTTCTTAGCTAAGGCCCATTGGGTGTCCTTTTGACCCTCTTCAGAGTCTCCAAAGACCTCATCGCGCCGCAGCTGGCATACTAAGTTGTTTCGATTGGTACAAATGTTACTAAACTCTTTGGTTGTCTCATACCAACAGCAAAATGCAGCGGAATCGCATCCAGGGTTATTACAGTTTACTTTCTTGTCGCCTATGGTTAAATCTTTTGCCATGATCCACCTTCCCATTAGATAAGGAAGATTATAGTGTTGCAAAAAGGCCGCAGTGACCTTTTTCGGCTCTCAGGGGAACATTTGGAGTAATTCCCCCATTTGCTTAGATCCCTCACCCAAATCCCCTAAAGGTTTGGGGCAAAGGAGCGAAGCTACTTAATTATACTGCAAAAATAGTGCCAAATCAAATGTAAAACATTTTAACTTGCCTTGGGGGTTCGAAAGATGTAGGGACCACCAGAAAGTGTGGTCTCAAAAGACAGGTGGGGGTTTAAGGTCCTTAAGGTCTTGTAGTCAGTAGAATAGGTGCTTGCAAGCTCTTGCCAAGTGGTACCTGGCAGGAAGGTCAGTAGCTCCTCATTGAAAGAGGGGGGCCCGTACAAGCCGGCAGGGGGTATTGAGTCGTAGCCGTAGCCCTTGGCCCCTTCCAACACGAGCTTTATGGCAGCTATGCGATAGACATAGCGCTCAGTTTCCCTGGGGAGATCCAGCTCATAATAGTCTGTGGCGCCTTGGGAACTTATGGCTCTGGAGATGCGACGCTCACCGGCATTGTAGGCTGCCATAGCCAGGGGCCAGGAGCCAAATTCGGCGTAGAGATTTTTTAGATACCTCATACCAATAGGCAAAAGATACTCAGGGAGCATCCTTTGGTCTTCAGTTTTGTTGACCTTTAAGCCAAATTGGCGGGCAGTGGAAGGAATAAATTGCCAGATTCCGGCAGCTCCGGCAGGGGAGAAGACTTGGGGCCTTAGGTCGCTTTCGGCAACGGCTAAGTATTTAAGGTCTTCTGGTAATCCAGCCTTTCTTAAGGACGATTCGATGAGGGGGAAATAGCGGAGGGCTCTTCTGCGCCACAATTCCACCTGGGCGGGGTGATTCACAGCCAGGAGGAATTCATACTCCAGCCTTTCGCGGACAGAGGGCCTCTCTGTGGGGAGAGTCTCTCCACATAAGCTAACTACAGCCGGAAGCTGAAAGTCTTCTCTTAAGGGGGCCCTTTCTCCCAAAGCCTGGGTAAGACTTATGGGTATCCTGATGTTGCCGATGGAGGGATCGGATAGGACCGTCTCCGCCAGGCGACAGGCAGTAAGGAGAAAACATATAGCAAGGACCGCTAGAAGTCCTTGTATGGCTAAGGTGCGGCTCATAAATATAAAAAGTGGGCACAAATTTATTAATTATCTGAAGTGCCCATGGAAAATTTACTTTTAAGCTTTAATTGAACTCGCAGATTTTAACCCCTTTTTACAAATCCTGCAAGAGCTTTTTTAGCTTTGGTACATTTTGTACCATTTCATGAAAAAAGTACAATATATTATGGGGAATATTAGGGAACTCCAAATAATTTGTTATTTTAGCAAAAAACCCCTTGCAAAGGTAAAAATTTACCTCAAATTTTGGGAAAGGTAAAGAGCCGGCTCAAAGCCAAGGGGCAAAAAAAAGAGATGGAGGTGCTTTATTCCTCCATCTCTTATGGGTGAACCTTTTTTTTGTGCTTAGAGTTCGATAATTACCACCTCCAGGACATAAATTTTCCCCAAGGTAATAAAAGATTTTCTAATTTTTGGGGAAGCTTTTATGAGGCTTAGCTAGGCAATAGGCTAGGAACTGGCTTTTAGTTGTCCTGGGGCAAGGAGTCGCAAAATTCTAGGTTTACAATGAGATCGCCTCTTTTTCCGTCTTTCGGGGCATAAGCTCCAGCATTCCGAAGCCTTACCTTGCCATTTTCCAACATCTGGCTAGTAAGCTTTACTTCTACCCTACTCTGATTTTCTATTACGCCCTTACCTTGGCAGCGCTCACAGTTATGGGGCTTGTATACATAGCCATTTCCCTTGCGGGTCAAGGTGACGCCCTGGCCTAGACACCTGGGACAGGCCTCTCTGCGAGTCCAAGGGAGGTTAAGCTTTACTTCCACACCAGTCTCAGGGCGGGCCAGTAAGACATCATAATATATGTCAAGTCCAAAGGTCCTTTGGCCGATAAAGACGTAGGGGGTACCACTTGCATCCTCAGGGCCTTTAACCACATTAAGCTTTCCTTCTAAGGCCCCCATTACCTCCTTTAATAAGCCCTTGTACGCGTCGTGAGCGCGACTAAACTTCAAGGCGTCGGTGGCCCCGGAGCTGGAATCAGGATGGCAGCTTTTAGCCACCTGCCTGTAAGCAGCTTTTATCTCGCTAAGGCTAGCCCCTTCATTCAAGTTTAATTCTTGGTACATGCTGCGGCGTTGCATTGTTTGCCTCCATCGACTCAAAATTCGTTACGACTAGCCTTATTGCAACCCCTATGCCAGCTTTAATTTACTAGTTATTTCAATAACTTAAAGGCATGACCCCCCAAGGGGCCCCCAAAAAGCCCCTCTTCTTGTGAAACCTTTTGCGCAATTGCCCGACACCGTGCGCAACTTTTTTCCCTTCCCTTTTTAAGGCACTTTTTAGCCCCCAATGAGCCAAAAAAAGGGACCTTTCTTGCCCTTGCTAAGAGCCCCCAGGGGCCCTAATTTAACTATATATTTCAATAGCTTAAGTTTTTTCTCGTACTTTTTGTGAAATAATTTTCACGAAAATCTAATATTTTTCTACTAAATTTACCCACATCTTTACCCTGATAAACTCAAGGATTAGCTCTGCTAGACATAGTGCGCAATATTTTGCACAATTTACAGAGGGACTTTATGTCCCTTTTTTTCTTTAATTTAATATATATTTCAAATACTTATCCTAAAATTTTGGACTTTTTGCTATGCAATTTTTTGCGCAAGTAAGCCCCCCTCTGACCCTAGATCTTCTTTTTTGCAAAACTAAACCTAGCTCAAATTTTTTTTAGAGAAAGATAAACTTCCCAAGCACTACTTTAAAGTAAAATACTAGAGAGGTCTAAGGCATTGAAAAGGATTGTTTAAGAAGTTCGTAAGCTAGACCTTAACTAGCTTAAGTATCTGAAATTATTAATCTTTTTTAAGGCGGGAAGACAAATTATAGGTTTTTTTAATGCTCATTCCTTCTATGAAATATTTTTCACAGTGAGAATCAAGAAGAGCTCTAAAGCTAAAGAAATAAAACTTAGGTATGTGAAAAGATTTGCATAGAGTTATTTTTTTCTAGTTATTTAAGCTACTTAACCGGTGCCCACTTGAGGGCAATAAAAAGCCCGCCTAGCACTACTATATATATAGTAGTGCCAGGCGGGTTATTTTCCTTTTAGCCCCTCTGATTAGAGGCTTTGATCCCTAGGGTCCTGTATTGAGCTAGTATCTTTTAACATAATCTCTTCGGCCATGTTCAAGAGGGCCTCAAGGTTGGCTAGATCGTTAGGCCTAAAGGGGGCCGTGCGAGGGGTCAAGGTCCTTTGGAGCCTTGCCAGCCTTTCAGATAAGCTCTTGTACTCTAAGCTCTCCACATAGCTGGGGGCACCTATGGCCTCAGTTACCACTTGGGGTTCCATCCCTTCTTTGACAATGAACTTGGCCTCATGGGGTGTGACCTCTAAGGTCTCTAACCAGTGGGGCACCTTGGTGGTGACATTGGGAAAAGTCTTCTTGACAAGCTCTTCAAAGGCCAGGGTCCCGGACTCTTCCCCGTGAATCAGAGTTACCACAAGCTTGTCGTGGACCTGGGGCCTTAGCCATTCGATGAGCTCTTTTTGGTCAGCGTGCCCTGAAAAGCCCCCTATGGTATGAATAGTGGCCTTAACTGAGACAGGCTCCCTAAAGAGCTTAATGGTATCCGCACCTTCCACCAGCCTCCGGCCGGTGGTGCCTTGGGCCTGGAAGCCTATGAAGATGACATGGCAGTCCTTGCGCCAGATATTATGCTTTAAGTGATGTAAGATCCTCCCGGCATTGGCCATACCGGAGCCGGCTACGATAATTGCCGAGCCCTTGATATCGTTTATTTTCTGGCTCTCTTCAGCTGTACGGGTAACTTTTAGGGTATCCATTTTCAGAGGGCTTATGCCCTTGGCCAAGAGCTCATTGGACTCGACATCCAAGAGCTCAGGGTGGTGGACGTAAACCCCCGAGGTAAGGGTGGCCAAGGGAGAGTCTAAGATTACAGGGAGATCTTTGGGGATCTTGCCCTCGTGCCAGGCCTTGGACAGAAGAAAGATTATCTCTTGGGTCCTTTCCACAGCAAAGGCCGGGATTAAGATCTTCCCTCCTGACTTATAGGCGGTATTTACAGTCTCCAAAAACTCGTCTATGGAGTCATTTAAGTTCTTGTGTAGGCGGTTACCATAGGTGGTCTCCATAAAGATAAGATCCGCATGGGGAGGAACTATGGGGTCCGGGACCAGGAGCTGTCCCTGCCTTCCTAAGTCCCCTGAAAAGAGGATATGCGACTGGCCAGCCGGTTCAACGGCAGTTACAAGGACGCTGGCTGCCCCCAAAATGTGCCCTGCCTGAAAGTAGCGAACATAGAGGTCCGGGGCCACCTCACTATCGGTTTCATAGGGCAAGGGCCGCAATAGTGTCTGGGCCTTTTTCACGTCATCTAAGGTATAGAGAGCCTCCACAGTGCCAGCTCCCTGGCGTTTATTCTTCCTAGTCTTCCACTGGGCCTCCTGCTCTTGGATATGGGCAGCGTCCTCCCACAGGATATTTAAAAGCTCGCAAGTGGCCTCCGAGGAATAGACAGGTCCCTTGTAGCCTGCCTTTACCAGCCTCGGCACTAGACCTGAGTGGTCCATATGGGCATGGGTAATGACTATGGAGTTTAGATCCAAGGGCTTGTAGATAGGGGTATTGAAGTTGCGAAGCTCTGTCTGCCTTCCGCCTTGGAATACCCCGCAGTCTAGGAGGGTATACCCTCCTCTTGAGTTTTCCATTTGGAAGCATGAGCCCGTGACTGTGCGCACGGCACCTAAACAGCGAATTTTCATATCTTGACCTACAGCTAAGGTTAATTTTAGACTATTTTACCAAAATCAACCCGTGGCAAGCAACCGCCGGTTTTAAAAGGAGTTTGCCCTATTATGACCCCAAAAATTTTGCCTTCCAAGCTTCCAAGAAGCTAATCATTTTTTCTCTTTTAGCCTAAAAATAGTCTTTCTCTAAAATATCAATCTTTTATACGCTCTTCTCTTGTGCCCCTAACTATAAACTTAATCGTTTTTGCAGGAAATTTGTAAACCCACAAAGCTGGTTTTCTTGCCTCTTAGGGCGCTTAAGGAAACTCTATCTTACAAGATTATTTATAACATTTTTTATTGACTTTTTATTTTTCCCTAGATATGTTAGATATAGCTACTAGCTAGCTATTAAAAATTCTTTTTTTGGATAGCTAAAATCTCTTCTTATGGGAAAAGCCCCCAAGAGATAAAGTAGCAGAATGTAGCAAAATGTAAAACTAGACTCTGGTGGCAAAATATAGAAATAGACCCTGGTGGCAAGATGTTCACAAGAAAGATATATAAAAATGATGAGCCGGACTTCTTTTTGCAAAGGGGCAAATCTGTGCTCATAGGCCTAGCACTAATGGCCTTACTAGTGTATTTAACCGGCTCTTTGATTAATGGCGACTATGGGGCTTATAAAACTCTTATCATTTGCGCCATAGCTACGCTGTCTTTAATATTTGCAACAATTATTATTATGCTTTTCGCAAATAAGTTTATCTCTTTTGCAGTTACTTTTTACTGCCTTTTTCGTTATCCACTTTGGATGAGTACTGGTAAAAAGGTAGGGACCTGGGCAGTTAAAAAGATACATAACGAGGAAAAACTAAAGAAGATTATTTTAGACAAAAATACTATTGACTCTGTAAAGTCTGAGGCAATAAAAAATCTAAATAGTGATAAGAGTATAGCAGAAATTGCCCTTTGCGTAGAGCTTCCTATAGGTCTTCGCTTAGAAGCAGCCGATAGAATAGCCAATAAAGCACTAGCCCAAAAATTGTATCTGAATCTAGCATTGGATGCTGGGCAAATAAAGGCCATAAGTAAGGCCATAGTAGCTAAAATTAATATAAGTTCCCTGTTAGAAGTTGCAAAAAATTCTAATAGCTACTGGGCTTCTCATTATGCTTTGGACAAAATTAGTCTTGAAGACGAAATTGGTCTTGAAGACAAGATTAAAGAAGTATTTTATGCCTCGCCAAATATTAACACTAAAATTTATGCTGCTTCTAAATTATCCCAGAGATCTATCATAGCCCCTGATCTTATTCAACTAGCAGCAAAGACAAAAAGTCCATTTAATCTTTATAGATTGGCCAAACTTATTAATGACGAGATTATGATAGAAAAAGCAAAAAATGACCTTCTATCTTTTCTTTTACATATTGAATATGCTAGCTATGATGATTTGATAGATATAAAGGACGGCCTATCTTTAAGTCTTGTAGAAATGATGGACTTATTAAAGGACAATGAACTATTTTTAGAGGTTTTTATAGACTCAGATAATAAAGTATTGAAAAATAGTATTGCAAAACTCTTGGATAGAAAGTATCTTAAGGAACTTGCCTTTTCAGATTGTGATACTAAAATGGCCATTGCGGCTGCCGAAATTCTTTCAAATTGTGGCCAGCTAGATAAAGAAGAGCTTATCTTATATGCCAAGAATTCCCAAGTAAGAAAATACCTCTGTAAATTACATGGCCATGATTTTGGCTACTCTGGGACTTTGGAAACTTGCCGGTGTTGTTTTATAAGCTGCACCCATGAATGGGTCACAACTGGAGGCTGCGGCACTCCAGCATGCCCCCGTGGGGGCGTAGAAGATTGGGTACTCTGTGGTGGCACCTTATGCCCAGGGGTTTCTAGGTCCTACTGTACTAAGTGCGGAACCCATAGGTGGTAATAGCTTTTTTGTTCCAGAAAAAAAGGGCGCCTTTTAAACTTCTGCCACCTTGTCAAAGATAACTAGGTTGTCGCGGTGGATTACTTCTTCTGAATGGCAGAAGCCTAAGATGTCCTGGATCTCTTTACTGCCCCGCCCCATGATGTGCCGGACCTCAACTGAAGGGTAATTTACTAGCCCCACGCCCAAGGCGCCCCCGGAGCTGCTTTCGACTATGGTAACGGCGTCCCCAGCTACAAAGTCTCCTTCCAGGTCCTTGATGCCCTTGGGCAGTAAACTCTTGCCCTGTTCTTGAAGGGCCTTGGCCGCCCCCTGGTCCACCAGGAGCTTTCCCTTGGGTCTGGCGGCAAAGGCCAACCAATGCTTCCGTGCGCCCCGGGGTTTAGCCGAGGGCTTAAAGAAGGTACCCAGTTCCTCTCCTTCCATGAGTCTGGGGAGGATATCCCGGGTAAGGCCATTGGCTATGATGCTGGGCATGCCCCTTTCAGCAAGTCTTCCTGCGGCGCGCACCTTGGTGCGCATGCCGCCTGTACCCATGGTGCTGCCTCCAACGTTTCCTGCCTTGGAGATGACAGTTTGACTTACCTTTTCCACGTACTTTATTAGTACAGCATTTGCATCCTTGCGGGGATCCGTTTCATAGAGCCCGTCTAAATCCGTAAGGTTTACAAAGATATCCGCCTCAGCAAGGGAGGCCACAAGGGACGCCAGGGTGTCGTTATCCCCGAATTTCAGCTCCTCTAAGGCAACTGTGTCATTTTCATTTATGATGGGGATGACGTCATTCATCTCCAAGAGGGTAAAAAGCGTGTTTTTGGCGTGAATGAAACGGTGGCGATCGGCTAAATCGTCAGCGGTTAAAAGTATCTGCGCCACTTTAAGGTCGTGGGCTGCCAAGGCCTTGCTCCAGGCAGACATAAGTGATACCTGCCCTATGGCTGCCAAGGCCTGCTTCTTTTTCAGGGTAATTGGCTCCATAGCAAAGCTCTTCATTTTTTTCTTGCCAGCAGCCACTGCCCCGGAGGAAACCAAAACCACTTCCATGCCCCGGCGCCGCAAGAGATCCACCTGTCCGGCAAGGGCCCTTAGCCTGTCATTGGCCAGTCCCTGGTCATTGCAAATGGTATGACTTCCTATCTTCACCACCACCCGGCGGATTTTTTTAAAATCAACTCGGCTCTGTTCCATAGATGTGGGCCTTACTGACATTTTTCTTGATTGGATTAGCTTCTTTCCTAGGGGAGCAAGAGCTCATCCCGCTCCCAAACCATATAGCCTTCCCTGTTGTTTAAAAAAGGATTCAGCTGCACGATGGCCTGTACAGTGGTGTTGTTATCCTTGGCCAGCTGGGAAAGGGTGTCACCCCTTTGGGCTATATATTTACGGGGCCCGGTCTGCCCATCTGAAGCACCGCCGGGGAGAGAGTCTTGGGCTATTGCGGCAGGCCCTCCTATGGGCATGCCCGCCAGATTCTGGGGCTGTGCGCCCCCGGCCCCCGAGAGATTGTTTATCTGGTCTACAACCCTGTCTTTTTCCTTGTAGACATTGGTAAGGGCCCTATCTAAAATCACCGCCTCTTGGCGCAACTGCCCCAGTTCCGCGGCTAGGGCCTCGGTCTCGGCGCGCAGCTTCTCCTTTTCCTCTTCCGACACCGAGGAACAGGCAGAAAATAAGAAGATTAAAAGAATTAAAAGGAGCCTTTGCAAAAAATTGTCCCCTTACTGGACTTTTTGCCCGTTTGCCTATAGACCCGCAATCTTTATGCGTCTTTTAAAAAAGATCCCGGTAATATTGGTTCATGGCCAATCTATAATACAATAAAATGGAGGAAAAGACAAAGCTTAATAATGATGCCCAAAGGCTGCCCCAAAGCTATCATTCCCTTTTCAGCCAATGGCGCTTGGCTTAATAGGCTCTATATGGAATTTATCCACCAGGCGCAAGGGCTTTAAAGATTCCTTGGAACGCCTGAGGCCAGGCAGGCCCAGGTCCTGCTCTCTATTAATATAGGTTGCCTCCGGGTAGATGAGGGAACAAAAGGCTGAGCATAGGGCCACGTAGATCCCCCGGATCTCAGGGTTTCCCTTTTCCACATGGACCACAGCAGTATCCTCTGAAAGCATCTCCCCTATGGAAAAGGCCTCGATGCGGCCATCCACCTTTACTGCCACTCCCTTGACCTCAAGGGTCTGAAAATTGGACAGAATATTGTGGATGGCCTCCTTTTCCATAGTAAATTGAGAGCCTTCACCACCCCTTTCCAGCTTTAAGGTGAGCCATTTATCTTCCACCTCCAAGAGCTCGTCAAAGAGAGAGGGGGTAATAGGTAAGGTGGTATGGTTATAGTTCTGGCGGAAATAGTTGAAATGATTCTTCTTTTGGTGCATAGCCCTGCCCGACAGGGTCCTTAGCTTATCGCCTAGGTAGATATAATCTGAATTGTCCCTGTCCGGCACGACTGACCAATTGGGTCTTTTTTCTATAATGAACTTGGCAATATGGTCTGGGACCCTGGAAAAGTAAGGATCTTCCATATTGTCTAAAATTAGATCCCAGGCCTTTAAGTCTGTAAAGTCCCCTAGAGGCGCAAAGGAGAAGTTCCTTGCCCCCTGGGGACTGGCTATGACGCAGAGGCTATCAGCCTGTTGTGCCCACCTGAAGTGATAATAGTTCATCCAGATGAACATATTAGTAAAATTAGGATCCGAGCCCAAAAGCGGAAATTTCTTTTCAAAGTCCCGAAAAATGGGCCTATGCTCTATAGTAAGTGGAATGAAAGGCATGGAATAGTCATTTCCTCTAGATATATTTGGATAAATACTTGGATCTTCTTTGTCTATAAGCCTATTAGCCTATTAGCCTATTAGCCTATTAGCCCTTTAGCTTATAAGCTTATAGCTTATAAGCTATTTAAATAGGAAAAAAAATTGGCCACAAGCTTATCTCTGGCCAAAGAGTCCGAAAAAGCCGCATATATTAATACCTTGCGGCTATAAGCTCTATAATTATGGGAGTTTTTCCTCTTCTTGGCAAGCTCCATGACTAAATCCTCTTTTGCCTTGTAAATGTCCCTAGGCTAGAAAGCTTAGAGAGCCTTGAAAGCTTAGAGAGCCTTGAAAGCCTTGAGAGCCTTGAAATTTGCTTGCCCCAGGCGCGTATCTTTTAGAGCTTTCACTAAACCGGCCCTGGCCTTAACTATAGAGCTCTAACTTGGAGCCTATTTGCCCCCTAGGGCCAAAAATAGTACAATATCTAAGATATGGGGGCATAATATGTGGCCCTAGGTAAAATTTAGTAGCCTCCATTTAGGCCCGACATTAATTTGGTCTTTGCCTTAAACAAGGGCCTTTAACTAGTACCCCCAATAAACCCTCACACGCCGGGCGCCTTTTGCTCCTGGGAAAGGTTCCAATACATAAAGTGACAGCACTAATGAGTGGAAGACCTCTATTTTTAGCCTTGGGAACCCTGGTTCTTCTAGGTTCACTACTCCTTTCCGGCTGTCAAGCCGGAAAACCTTACGAACGGCGTACCCTCTATCCGGAAAAAACCTTTGACACAACTGTGGCCTCTCTGGGGGGCTTATTGGCAAATGACTCTAACCCCTCCAAGCTCTATCCAGACGGGGTAAGGGTCACTGGCTATGTGCTAGCAAGTTACAGGGGAGGACCTTTAAATAAGGAGCTTATAAGATTAGCCTCCAATGACCCTAAAGAAGTAAGTAGCTCGCCTAGTGTTCTACTCTACTGTGCCCGCGAGATCCCACAGGGAGCACCCCTTGTTACTGTGGGCCAAAATGTGACAGTAGCTGGATTTGTCTACTTTTCCTCTAGCGAGGACACCATCTTTCTGGCTGAATGCCAGGTTTTGCCATAGGAGGAAAGGATGCGTAGCTTCTATCTTATCCCCAGCCTCCTTGCCCTTATGGCGCTGCCAATGATACTTAATGGCTGCGTAACTACAGCAGCTGACGGCGTCTCTTTGAGCGGCAAGTGCACCCCGGTATCCGAAGACTGTCTGGGCATACCGGAAAAGTTCTACTCCCAACCCCAGATCCGGGCCTTAGAGTCCTGGAAGGGCCGCAATGTAACGGAACTCTTAGCTGAATGGGGCTTTCCCGACAGGGTGGACAATGAAACCGATGGAAAACCCGGCAAGAGATTTATCTGGATAGATACCTACACCGTGGATGCGGACTACGGCCCGCCCTTTGGCTACAGATTCTACGGCTGGCCCATTTGGTATGGTCCCTATGATTCTCATCGCTACCGCTGCCGCACCTATATGATTGTAGCCCCGGACGGCACCGTTACCCCGGCCTGGGTGGATAAATTTGGGATCTGCACCCAATTTTTTAATCCCAAACCCTCTGCCCCTGGGACTTTGGCCCAGCCCGGTAAGAGCTAAACTTTATGCCTTTAAGCTAAAGGGGGGGCGCATGCGCCCCCCCCTTTAGCTTTATAGAGTGCCCCCTTTAGCTAGATGCTCCGGGGGGCTTTTAGTAAATTGGCCCTTATTGGTTTTTTGGGTCCAGCCATTTGGCTATGGTCTTAAAGAGTTCCTGGACATCTATGGGTTTATTTACGTGATCGTTCATGCCGGTTTTCAAGGATAGTTCCCTATCACCTGTCATAGCGTGGGCGGTCATGGCCACTATGGGAAGCTTGGCCATACCCGGGAGTTTTCGTATCGCCTGGGTGGCCTCCAGCCCGTCCATGACTGGCATTTGGATGTCCATGAGTACTAAGTCGTACGCCCCTTCATTGACCTTATCCACCCCCTCTTTTCCATTATTGGCAATAGTTACTTTAAAACCAGCCTTCTTTAAGATCCTGGAGGCCACCAGTTGGTTCACCTCATTGTCCTCCACAAGTAGGATCTTAGAGCCCTTAAGATGTGCCACCAGGTCCGTATAGTCAGCATGATGGACCTTCTTTTTGGCCTTAACTGGGGTATTGGCGTAGATCTCTTCCAAAAAGTTATGGAGGGTACGCAAGGAATAGGGTTTAGAAAGAATATGTTTTACGCCGCGGCTTTCGGCCATCTCTTGCTGCTGGCTAGTAACTGGACCGTTTACTAGTACAATGGCCTCAAAATGACCCTCAACTGGACCTAAATCTTTTTTCAAAGTGGAAATGGTGTCCAAGCCGGACAAGCCAGGCATGTCCCAATCCACAGCTAAAAGGTTGGGACGGGGGACATCTTCTGCTGGTTTGGCTCCTTGGGTCCGCAAATAATTTACTGCGGCATCTCCGGAAATAAACCTCATTACATTAAATCCCAGGACGGATAAATTGGTGGAAAGTACCTGGAGGGCTGAGGGATTATTGTCCACAGCAACTGCATAGAGGCCTTTAAAGAAAGGCTCTTTAGGTTCTTTATGCCAGGGTTTTTCTAGTTCAAAGCGGGCTGTGAAGCTAAAGGTGCTCCCTTTAGCCACAGCGCTTTCGCACCAGATCTGCCCGTTCATCATCTCCACTAAGCGCTTGGTGATGGTTAGGCCCAGCCCAGTACCCCCGTATTTGCGGGTGGTAGAGCTATCGGCCTGGGTAAAGGGGGTAAAGAGCTTGGAGATCTGCTCCTGGGATAGTCCTATTCCAGTATCTTTTACCGTGAATTTCACGGTAATTGAATTGGGGATCTCTTCTACGAACTCCACCCTTATATCCACGCCGCCCTTATTGGTAAACTTGATGGCATTACTTATAAGGTTTGTTAGAACCTGTGAGACCCTCACGGGATCGCCAATTAAGGTGGGTAGATGCATCTCCGTCATATCCAAGGTGATCTCCAGATTCTTTTCCGCTGCCCGCATGGATTGAAGATCTATGGCCTCGGTTAAGACGTCCTCTAAATTGAACTCTACCTTTTCAATCTCTAGCCTACCCGCCTCTATCTTAGAGAAATCTAAGATATCATTAATTATGCGCAACAGTGCCTTAGCCGCACTCTGGGTACGGGAGATGTACTCCAACTGCTGCTCTGTCAAATCCGTCTGCAGGGCCAAATGTGAAAGGCCTATGATGGCATTCATAGGGGTGCGGATCTCGTGGGACATGTTGGCCAAAAATTCGCTCTTGGCCCTGGTGGAGGCCTCTGCCTCTTCCCTGGCGATGTTTAGGGCCCTTTCCTTTTCCGCCATCTCGGTTATATCCATGAGCCAAAACATATGGCCTATGGCTCCGACATAATCCGTCTTAAAGGCATTTAACAGCATATGCCTAGTGCCGTGCCGGCTTAAGAGATCCACTTCCTGCCAGGAAAGCTTGCCCTTTTTCTCTATCATGCGGTTTACGTACTGGGCCTGGTCTGTGGAAGCAAAGATATTTGAGACCCTATCGTTGATATTCACCCCAAAAGTCTTGCGGGCAAAGGGGGTCAAGAACTGGATTAGCCCGTCCACACTTATTAAAAAGGAGATGGGGCTATTGTCTAGGATCTTCTGTAAGAGGGCCCGTTCCCGCTCCAATTCCGCCTCTGTGGCCTTAAGTTCCCTTAGGTCTTTAACATAGCTTATTAAGACCTCATTTCCCCCTTTAGAGACCTTTACCAGGGTCACATCGGACTGGATGGGGTCCCCATCCAGGGTCTGATAGAGCCATTCAAAGTGGGCGTAACCGTCCCTAAATGCCTGCTTTAGGTACTTTAAGGTGGCCGCATCCGACTCTTGGCCGTCTGGCTGATAGGGAGGGGAAAGGATAGGAAAGTAGTCGAAAAAGGTCCTCTTGTCCGGTACCCGAAAGAGGGGCACTACTGCTGCATTACAGTCCATCTGCTGGTAATTACTGTCCCAGATACTGCAAACTACAGGGAGGGTGTCCAGCATGAGCTGGTAGTGATCCGACTTGGAAAGGAGTACCTGCCCTTCCCCTGGATTAGGTCTCCTCCAGGTAAAGGCCTTTTCAGAATTTATGCGCGCCTCATAGGCATCCGAGGAATTTATGATCCCCATGACTGCCGTGATGCTCACCTCTAAGGGATCTTTAGCATTTACCTTGACTGACCCGGAGGTAAAGCAGCGCTGCCAGGTGCCTGTCCTGGAGTTCCACAGGAGGTGCTCCAATGAAAAAGGCCCCTCATAGCCCTCTAAGATCCTTTTGACCAATGAGAAAAACTTCTCTCCGTCACCGGGGTGCAAAATATCATTGAAAAAATCCCCGCCTGTATCCGGGGCTATCTCAGGGAGCCCCATCAGAGTCAAGACCCCCGGGGCAAAGACAAAATTGCCCTCTACTTTGGGCACAGGGTTAGGGATAGCTTCAGGCTGTGCCACCTCTTGCACTAGGGCCCGGGCAGCCCCTCCTGCGGCGATGGTTTGCCCAGCCCCTCCAGTCCCTAGGGCCTGGGCGGCTGGGGAGGCCTCAGCCCGGCTTTCCGCACCAGCGCGGCAGATATCAAAGCCCCTCTCCTTTTCGATATTGCCCTGCCCTTCTTGACTCTCCACCCTGGGGGCGGCCCTATTTGGGTCTGTATACTTCAAAAGAACATAAATTCTCCCCCGCCCTCCAGCTAGAAGTGCTGAATCTAAAGATATGTTATAACCTTTAGGGTCATCTATGGAAAAATTTATGGACCAATTCATAACACAAATAAGTACCTAAGGGCCTGGCAAAAGAGACTATCCACACAGTGGCAAAAAAAATTAAAGGTCAAAGGCTCTTTAATCATTGTAACTTAAAGTAAAGCGCTGGACCAAGATTTCTCAAGCTCTAAAATGACAGCTACCACAACATAAAGGGGGCTCTCTGGCCCTAACACTATATGCATATTAAGCCTTAAAACTGAAAAAACAAGCATCTTTTATAAAAAAAGTGCTTTTATCCTGGAAAACCCCAAGATTTAGTGGGAAAAAATACTCTAAAATAGAGATATAAGAAGGATCTACAATATTTAGCTGGATAAAATTTATTTTCTACCATTTATAGATGGAGCCTTGCTTCTTTCCAGTTATTTAGGGACCCCGTTCCCAACCCAAAAAATTACCTGGGAAATAGCCCTTTAAGGGAAATTTTCTACAAATTAGTAATTTTTGGCGTTTTTTTGTTGCAAATCTCCCCTAACACTAAAAATGAAAAAGCCGGCAAGATCCGCTTCAGTGGTACTAGGGAGATAAAATAAAAATTTTGATAAAATTTGAAATTATTTGAAATAGTATTATAGCACACCCAAAAAAAATGCCCCTCTAGGTTCATACTAGAGGGGCAAATTCATACTAGAGGGGAAAAAGTGCTTGGCACCTACCCTTTAGATGTCTTCAGCTGTGATGCCACCTTCGGCGCTACCTTCTTCCGGCTGGGCACTGGTATCTGGGGCGGGCCCTGCTGCCGGCGTGGGAGTCCCTTGAGCGATAGGTGCCACCTCGCGGTACTTTAAGACCACCACGTTTTGGTTGGGATCTAGGCTAGTGAGGTTATCCGGGAGGGCCACCTGGGTAAAAAGATAGGTCCTATCATTAAAGGCAAAGGTCTGTCCACTTATGGTGAGCTTAATGGAAGGCCCGCCGGAGCTATCTCCATTGAGGATAAGGGGACCATTTAGCTTAAGGCCCAAGGCAGCCAGAATAGATTTTAAGACCGACTGGGAATCGCGGGCACTGGAGATCACTAGAAAATCATTGGAACGAAGGGCATGGAGGTCTTCAGTTGTCAGATCCCCGTACTCTAGGATGGTCTTGGTGTTACCCGCCTCCCAAAATACTGGAGGGGCAAAGCCAGGGGTAATGGACTCACCACCTGTGGTGATGCGACCGGCTACCAAGTCCACATGAACCCCTACCCTGGGGGAAAAGCCGAAGCTTTTCACCAGGGCCTCGGCAAAGGCGCTGGGGTTGTCGCTTTCCACGTCTATTACCGTGAAGTTATTCACCGGGGTGGCACCCCGGCTGGCGCCGGCTATGAGCTCACCGGCATAGAGGTCTATGACCTCTATTTTATGGTCATTTAAAAAGCGGATCCAAGGAAGTGGGGTGCCATTGTCTTGGGCTGGGGCCAGGTTAATTACATAGGGCTGACCCTTATTCCATTCGTCCACTGTGGGCCACACCAGCCAGTCGGCAGAAATAGAGAGCTTTACATCCTTTCCGCCCTCAAAGGTCTGGTCTTTATCGTAGACCCTATAGTAACCGCACATGGGCCAGAGCCTGGCTAGGGCCTTGGTCATAGCCTCTCCGCGGCTAGGCTGAAAGACCATGTACTCAGGATATTTTTGCCTAAACCTTCCGATGAAATCCTCTTTGAGGTTCCTACTAAGGTCTAGGACTATGTGGCGACCATTGGCCAAATCGATAATTGGCATACTGGCCGTGTCCACATCAAAATGGGGCGGCTCGTCCAAGGGCAAAAAGCGTCTTCCCTTGGTGGATACTGTCTCACCTAACCTAGTGAAGATTACTGAAAGCACAGTCCTAGCATTCTGGGAATCTGCAGTGGGAAGAGGGGCAGCTGGAAGTCTCCTGGTGTCCACCCTATATCTAGTTGGGGTACTTGGAGTGCCGTTATTATTTTTGAGGTTCCTGCTACTGCCGGAATCGCCGGCAGCTGGTGGGGAGGCCGTGGGAGCGTCTGTTATTGTAGCATTGGCTGCCTGGGCATAGAGGACTTCGTCATTGGAAGCGGGGTGACCGTATTCCGCCAAATAGCTACCCATGGCCGGAATCTTTAGCTCTGCTCCGGCTATGATTAAATTGGGGTTCTTCATGCCCGGATTAAGGCTCACAGTTAGCTTTATCAGATGCTTATAGATAAGATCCGGATCCATGCCCTCTCTGCGCAAGAGCCTTTCTAGAGTATCTCCCTTTTTTACTCTTACTGTGCGGTACACAGTACCGTCACTAGTTACCTCCACCTTTCCCTCGTTGGAAGAGCTGCCTTGGGTCCTAGTAGCTGTTGGTGCCTGGGTCATGGGCTGGGCAGCTGGGGGCCTTTCGTTCACGGGCCCCGAAGGCTCATTAGAGGAGGCCCCGGTGGGATCTAGAGGTGCCCCTGCTGCGGCTTCTTCCAGATTTAGCCTCCAGGTGCCTTCAGGGAGGACCTCTTCCGGAGGCGCAGAGGGCGTTGGATTTTGGTTACGCACCACCACAGTGGCGGAACTTTGGCTATCTTGGGCCAGCTGATAGGTCACCACAGTGGCAGGACTATCCCCACTAGAGTTGGGGTTTTCTAAGTTTGCCGGGGCTACGGCCCTGGGCTGAGGTAAATAGAGATGTTGCCCAGGGGAGATCTGGTCCAAATTGGCAATGGCGGGATTTAATTCAGAGACCAGCCGCATGAGTTGGCTATCTCTGCCAGGGGCGGAAACCATGGGCCAGATGCCCTGTTTTTTTAAGATCCCCTCTATATTGTCGCCTTCTTGCACCGTATAATTGTCTATGGTGAAAGTAAGATCTTCGTAAGAGTAAACCTCAACGGTCTTTGTGAGGGTGATGGTGGTATCCAGACCCTGGGAGCCGGTACCTTCCTGAGCCAGTAGCCCGGTGGAAAGAGTCAAGATAATAAACAAGAGCCCCAGAACCCCGCCAGTAGCCCTAGTTGGTGTCCATATTGTTTTTATATAATAGGAAAACAATGGTTCGCGGCTCCTCGTAGGTAATATCGAGCTCACAAAAACCCCCTTTAAGTCCCAACTGTGCTAGCCAAATCAGTAAAGCCTATTGAGGCCCACCAAAATATTAGAGCTTAAGACATTAAACATCTGGAAGTGATATTGAGGGCCAAGAGGGAAAATCCGCCCGAACTGGATCCTGGAACATTAGATCCGATGATCCGAGGTGTACTACTACATAATGATACTAATAATTGAAAGCTTGTATATATTGTACCATTCCTAGAATCCAGCGATATTGCCGCCATCTGAAATGAATTTTAAACAAGCGATCAATTAATAGTACAACTTCTTCAAATATATTGCAAATATTTTTGAATGGCTTTTCAACTATTTTTTTTTACCGTATAAATTGCTCTATTGGAATCCTTAAGCCCTGAATATCAGCTAATTATGTGCGAAAAGGGTAATAATTTTTCCCAAATTCGCTAGGATAATTTTTTTAAGGGAAAAAAATTTTTGGAAAACTCTTTTTTTTGGCTGCCTTAATTTTGGCTGATTCCACAAGATATAGTAGAAAAAAATAATAGAGTAATATATCTGTATAAGATTAAAAAGATGCCCCAAGCCCAAGCTTGCCTGGGTCCTAAAATATATTTAAAAGTCTTTGGCCCCTTGGTATTTGCCAAGGGGCCTTAAAGCAAAGTCAAAAAAGATTTTAAACCCTTAAGGTTTTTTTAGCTGTTTTGTAATTTTTTCCCGAAAAAAGCTTAAGGATTTGCTGAAAGGCTCGAAAAGCTTAGCTTTCAATTGGCCGGCGTTTTAAATAGTTTCCCTTAGAACCCCCAGGGGGTTAAATTTCCCCGGCCTTTATATTTTTTTGCCCTTTTTAAGGCGCCTGTTAGCATTTTCCTTAAATGGAAATCTAAAAGCTGCCACAAAAGCCAAAAATTTGCTTCTAGCTTTCTTTTAAGGTGCTAAATTTAAGCTATTTTACTCCCCAGGGGCCTTTTTAAGGGGCCGAAAATAAAGAGAGCCCTGCCTATTGGAGGTGCCGCCTAAGACGTTTTTACCACAAACTATCAAAATGAACTCTTTTAAATGCTCTCCGGGGTCTATGGGCGTAGCAGCCTGGAGATTTAAGGCCTCGTTTAAGGCCTCGGATAATAATCTTTTGCGCATGCCCAGGGGGGCCTTAGAACTTGCCCCTATTGAGCGTAGGCTTATTACCAGGCGCAGCTTGTCATTAACAGACATCTGGCCTTCTAGGTTGCCATTGGGAAGGCATTTTACCTTAAAGCCTGCCAAGCGGAAAAGGAGGCTAAAAATAGCTAGCTTTACCTCTTTTAATTTTTTCTTATTCCCTCCCGGAAGGCTAGCTAAGCTTAGCTCTTGTAAGAAGTCTTCCAGAATCTTTGCTAGGCTCAAGGGGCCCTCTTCTATGGCCTTTTGGCGAAATTCCCTTCCGTAGCGGCGGAGCTTTGCGCTTTCTATTAAAGTAAGCTCTTGTAAAGCGGCTGTGACAGTGCCCCTTTCCACCACTAGATTGGGATAATCTAAGATAAACTCTTTACCGCCCAAGGTTTGAGATTTTACGATGGAAAGCACCCCTGCCTGGTACATCAAGGGCACAGATGGGGAAAATATTACTTTCTCCAGCTCGCCCCTGTCGTAGCTAAGGGTGGCATCCGGGTTTAAGATGAGGGGATCTTTAGCTAGTATTTTAGCTAGAGCAGGGTTAAAGCTATGCCAAGACCAGTAATCCCCAAAGGAGGCATTTTCTAAGAGGCTAATAAGTGAAGAGGGGTCAATTAGCTTCTGCTCTCCATCCCAAGAATATCCGCCGTACCAGCGCACCAGTTCGCTGTAGAGGGCCTCTAGATCAAGTGGGAAATCCTCACTTTCTGCCTTAATAAGGGGCAGGATCTCGGAAAGGGGTTCCTTAAAATAGTTATACAGCTCACTTACGCTTATGCCCAGGATCCCAGCATACCTAGGAGACAAAGAGATATCTTTAAAAAAGCCGTCTCCCACATTTAAGCTTTTAAGCCTGTACCCACCTGTCACAAAGGCAAAACGGATCCTATCTCTGGAGATTATTAAGGATTTAAAAAAGTTTTCCAATACCAAGCTATTTTGAAACGCCAATTCTGGGTCTTGGATGTTCCTAGTTACCGGCTCATCGGAGTCGTCTATCAAGACCACCACCTTCTTGCGGTACTTAATATCCAGGGCCTGGATGAGGTAAGAAAGAAGAGTAGCTGGCCTTACCCCGCGCACCAGTACCTCTTCTCTATCGGCTATTTTTTTAAGCTCCCAGGCCAATTCCTCGGATAGGGTCTGGGGACTATCGGAGCTAAAAGCAGAAAGGGGAAGGCTTATCACAGGATTTCTGGTAAATTCCCAGCCAGCTTTGTGAATATAGAGCTTTTCAAAGAGCTCTTTGTCCCCGGAAAAGAGCTCTTTGATTGTGCTAATAAGGAGACTTTTCCCAAAGCCTTTGGGCCTATATAGACAAAATGCCCTGCCGTCCAGCAAAAGTCTATGGAGATACTCTGTCTTGTCTACATAGAGACACCTCTCCCTTTGAATCTCGCGAAAGGACTGGATACTGGAGGCCAATGTCTGCATTAAATTATCCCCTGCCTAAAATTGTGCCCTTAGCTTTCTTAGAAAACCATTGCATTTTGTTCCTAAGATCCGATCTGGGCTTTAAACTAGCTAATACTTGCATCAAAAATCATCGTCTTCCATGGGGATGGCCACGTCCAGGTCATTGTTGCTCACAGCCTTAAAAGTCCTCTTTTGCTCAACTTGTTGGGCCTCTTTTTTCAGCTCCTCAATTTCATGGGAACTTGGACTTTTCGTTCTTTTGGCCTTTTTTTGGGCGCTTCCTAAGTCAAGGGCCTCAGTTGGTCTTTCCCGAGAGGGCAGAGGCGATCCTGTGCCTTCCAGGACCTGGGTTACCCTCTTTATCGTGTCATTTAAAAGCCCTGCCTCTTTATTTAAATCCCTGGAGATATTTTCCGTTTCCGCAGCTTCCAAAGAGTTTTCCTGGGTCACCTTGTCAACTAAGGCAATGGACTGGTGGATATCCTGGATCTCGTGGGTCTGGCTGCGGCTAGCCTCGGTTATATCCCCCACAATCTCAGTTACCTGGTCACTTGTGGCTACAAGACGCGTAAAGCTCTCCTTGGCCTTTTCCACCAATTCCACCCCGTCATTGATGCGGCTTAGGCTGGACTCCAGTATGGTGGTGGTGTTTACAGCTGCATCCCGGCTTTTATTGGCCAAATTTCTGACCTCGTCGGCCACCACAGCGAATCCTAGACCCGCCTCCCCGGCCCGGGCGGCCTCCACAGCGGCGTTTAGGGCCAAGATATTGGTCTGAAAGGCAATCTCTTCCACGGTCTTGACAATCTGGGTGGAGGCCTGGCCTGAACTTTTTATCTCTTCCATGGCCTCTGAGATCTGGAGCATATAAAGATTGGCCTCTTTTACGAAATCCTTGACCTCGTCCACATGATCCCTGGCCTCATCGGAATGCCCGGCATTGCGTTTAGCCATGGAAAGGAGGGACTCTAGGCTAGAGATAGCTGTTAAGACCGCTTGGGTATTGTCTGATGCCCCCTTGGCCAACTGCTTACTTGACATAGAGAGCATCTTGGCCGTCTCGGTCACCTGACCAGCGCTCCTTCCTAAACCCCCCAGTACCCGGGACAAGGGCCTTATCCCAGTCTTTAACAGCATCCAAATAGACAAGATACAGATGCCTATTAAAAGGAGTTCCCCAACTCCTAGGTAAATTATGGCATCCTTAGCATTAGACAGCTGTAATTTAGCCCTATTGGTCGAAAATGCTTTCTCCTGGATGCTGGCTAAAACCCTTTGTCTCTCTTGGTTTAAGGAAGATAGCTCCTCAAAACTATCCCCTAGGGCCTTGGCACTTACCGAAAAAGTCTCATAGGCTGCCTTTTTATCTGAGTCTTCTGCCACCAGGGCCGAGGCATTAGAAGAGAGAAGATTTTGGAGAAAATTAGCATAATTGCCCTCATTATAGGGCTGTGCCGCCAGGGTCAAACCCCTTATGGCAATAGCCTCTAAGAGGCTATCCTGGGGCCCCAGTTTACCAATGAGCGCGCCTCCAGCCTGCAGAAAAGAGCTAAGGGCAGAGGAAACTGAGCTTTGGGCAAGGGAGAGCTTTTGGTCAATTTCAGTAAATTTATCCAGCTGAGGGGTCAACTCCACTAAAAACCCGCGCCAGGGAGAGTCATTTGCCAACCCAGGATTTTTTAAAAGGCGCAGATAGTCTGAGTTATCACCAGTCTTACCTAGGCTTCCCAGGGCAAAGTTTAGCTCGCCCGCCTTTAGCATCTCGCCTTCGGCAGAAGACACAACTACTTTCAGGTGCCATAAGATGGCTACTATGATAATCAGAGAAGCCACCAAGACAGAGACGAAGGAAAGGATTATTTTTAGGCTTAAAGACAGGGTCTTCACCAAAAAGGTTTGCTAAACCCATTACCAGCTTAAGTAATTAAAAAAATTAACTGTTTTTTAATTTTGGCTTTCCCCCAAGAGGGCACAAATGAAATTTAACGCTTTAAAGCCTTAAAAATCATAGTTCAGCACCCCCCCATTGTCAAGATAGGCCCCAAGTACAAGGCCAATATGCTCTTGTGAGCTCGTAAATTATGCCGCGCATAAAAGCTAAAAAAACCCAAAAGCCCTTAGCTTAAGCCAAGGCAATAATGGGCCAAGGGCAAAATGGCCCTAAAAACCAATATTAGTGGGGCCATTTTAAAGATCCACAAGATAAAGCATGATACCTGCAAAGAGCTGGGGAAAAACATTAAGATTTTAAGAACTTATATATAGATATTTAGAATAAATATTATAAAAAGAAATATATAAAATATGAAAAATAATTAGTAAAAAATATAAGCAATTAAAAGACAAATAAAAAGTCATAAATATATAATAAATATCTTAACAAGCTGTAAAGTAATAATACTTCCAAGGGCCATAAATTGCCGGGGGGGAGGGGGGGAAAGCCGCGGGCTAAAAAAGCTCATAGCTTTCTTGCCCCAAGGCAAAAATCCCAAAAAAAGAATAGATGAGGAGACGCATCTCATGTGCGGACAGCTTAAAAGGTTTAAAAAAATCTAAGATCTTTAAATTAAAAAGATAACAAAACCTAAGAAATCCTATGTTGACAGGGCTTAACTCTTAAGATAGGATAAAAAGGTTATAAATTGGCTTCCACATAAAATAGTCTTTCATAGTTTAATTACTCCTATTAGCTAATCCTCATGCAATTGTCATGGCTTAATTTCCTTTTTTAAAAATGTAAGTAGACAGTTCCCATGCAAGATGCGCAAAAAAAATATCCCACGATCCCCAAAATCCATCCAGAGGATTCCAGGGAGTATACTGTATTAGATATACCCAATGTGATATTAATACTAATACTTGTGATTATATTTTTTTTGTTAATCACATGGCCCCATCTTTATGAGCCAGAAAACAAAAGTCCTTACTTTAAAAGCCCCAGGGCTATCAATTTAACAAATACCCAACTGGCACCCATTTCCCAAAAACCGTCCATAGATTTAGTGCCACAAAGTCCAGAAGAATTATATCAAATAGCTGTAGAGCTCTTAAAAGAGGCCCCGGATTCGGAACAATTTCGCCAAGGGGTATTGCTACTGCAAGAGGCAGCGGAATGGGGCCATGCTAATAGTCAAAATTATCTGGGTCACTTGTATTATGCTGGCTATGGAGTTAAGCAAGATTACGAAAGGGCAGCAGCATATTTCTATTATGCCGCCTGCCAGGGACACGTGTACGCTCAGGTTAATTTAGGGCGCCTCTTTTATCAGGGACTAGGGGTACCCCAAAAGTATGAAATTGCCGCCCAATGGTATGAGATAGCCGCAGATTATGGGTATTCAGATGCCCAGTTTAATTTAGGTGTTTTATATCATTCAGGTCACGGGGTTGTGCAAAACTATGAAATAGCTGCCGGCTTATATTTAAAAGCAGCCCAAAGCGGGCACCCCCTTGCTAAGACCTATTTAGCGCGCATGTATGAAAAAGGGCAAGGGGTTACCCAAAGCTACTCCGACGCCATAAAATTGTATGAAGAAGCCGCCCAGCAAGACGAATTTATGGCAAGTTACTATCTAGGACTCTTGTATCTTAATGGGCTTGGGGTAGAAAAAAACTACCCAAAAGCAATAGAGCTCTTTGAACTTGCCTCCAATAAAGGGCATGCTGGCTCGCAGTATATGTTGGCGGACTTATACAATTTTGGCCAAGGGACGCCCCGAGACGCTCAAAAAGCCGCCAAACTTTATGAGCTAGCAGCAAAGCAAGGAAATGATAAAGCCCAGGTGGCCTTAGCAGATCTCTATATCCTTGGCCAAGGGGTACCTAAAGATGCCTCTAAGGCGGCGGAACTCTATGAGCGTAGCGCCAAACAGGGTAACGTCTTAGCTCAATTTAATTTGGCCATCCTTTACTATAGTGGCCTTGGGGTAGGGCAAAATTTTGATAGAGCTTTAGAGTATTTTGAACTGGCTGCAAAACAAGGGGACCCTAAATCTCAAATTAATTTAGCCTATATGTACGAAACTGGCCAAGGCGCTATGCAAAACTTAGAAAAAGCTGCCCTCTGGTATGAGGAAGCTGCTATCCAGGGAGAGGTCGTAGCCCAGGGGACTTTAGGGTACTTGTATCTGGAAGGCCGCGGTGTAGAGCAAAATTTTGAGCTGGCAGCTCACTGGTTTGAAGAAGCGGCCATTAGAGGCGACGTTATGTCGCAATATAATCTAGGAAACCACTACTATCAGGGAATTGGGGTCTTACAAAATTACGAAACAGCAGCCCTCTGGTATGAAGCTGCCGCCACAAACGGATTGTCTTTAGCACAGCTCTCCTTAGGCCGCTTGCACGTCAAAGGTCAAGGCGTTATGCAAAACTACGAAACCGCTGCCCAATGGTTTATCAAGGCGGCTAATCAAGGAGAAGCCGACGCACAATTTAGCCTTGGAATCATGCACTTTAAAGGACTGGGGGTCCCTTTGAACTATGAAAGAGCAGCAGAATACTTTACCGAAGCTGCTACTAATGGACACGCCAATTCACAGTATTACTTAGGGATACTCTACATAAGTGGTAAAGGCGTAGTCCAGGACTCTGACAAGGCCTTGGTACTAATTCAAGAGGCAGCAAGCCAGGGCCACGAAGCTGCCATCTCTCAGCTTGCAGCCCCTGGGGTCTACTAGTTTTAGCGAAAATTTGCTAATAGCCCCCCAATTTCCTAAAAAATCCTCTACCAAAGAGAGAATAATTTTACCCTTTGCCCCAAAGGGGCTTAAATTTTTTAGCACTATTTTTTATTGGGGATAGTTACTATTAAATAAGAGGGGCGCTTTTAGACACTAGCTATTTTAAGCCTCATTGAGGCTTACTTTTCCCGGACTTCCAAAGCTATCCTCAATCATGGCTTTTACTTCCCTTCGCTGCTGTTCTATGGAATCCACCAGGGACCTTTTAAAGTTCTCCCTATTTATAGCTTCCTCCAGGGCTAAAAGGGTCTTATCCACTATCACAGCCGTCCCCAATCCTACGACCACGCCTACCACTGCGCCAATTGCAGTACCTATGCCTGGGACAACAGAACCAATACCCGCTCCGGCCCCGCCTCCCACTGCCATGGAGCTGGTGTAGGTTACGCCCTTGCCTACTGCCGTCTTTAGCAAAGTTTTAGCTGCAGTTTGGAAGATAAGCCTAGAGGCGATGGTGCCCACTATCCTTTTGGCAGCGACACCTGTGACCAATCCTGCCAATAGTCCTACCCCTGAGGAGGTACCCACCCTTACCTCTAGGGAGGTAAAAGAAGGAGGCGTAAATGTTTCACGAAATATTCCAGAGCTCATTTGGATGATTGGAATATTTTTTACATTCGGCCCTTCAGCATCTATGTCCACAGCATAGCGGGCAATAAGGTTGTCCAAATTGAACTTTTGGGCTTTCTGGTTAAAGCTATTTAGGGCATTTACCAACCCAGAACTACTTACACCCTGATTGATATGGGTTAGTAAGCTCTGGGCCATAAACTCTTCCACCTTTCCCACGGTGAGGGTACCCAGGCGTGCGTATTCAGCTTCTAGGCTGTAGTACCAATCTAAATATGTGTCCACATTGGCAACATAGCCATCGAAGATGGCATCTGTGGCAGCTAAAAGCTCTTGTTTGGTTTCTTGCATCAGAAGTTGCATAGCAAGGTTATTTGAAGAAGCCGCTGCAATAATCTCTGGATAATAGGCCTCGTTGTCTATGAGCACCACCAGCCTATACAACTCTTCTTTGGCGGCTCTATTTGCCAGCTGGAGAGGGGCATTGTAACGCATAAAGAAGAGTTCACTCACAACCGCAAAATGGAAAAATACTGCCAGGCAAATGACCATAGGCACCAGCATCTGTATCACAAATCTAACAAAAGGGAGGGGCAGTTCCGCCTTGGAGCCTACGGGTTTTGCCACCACCCTTCTTAGCTCTTTGCGGGGGATAAACATAAAGGAATAGAAGCTACAGAGGCTATAAAATACCGCATAAGAGCTTAAAAACAAAAAGAGCAGAAATGGCAATGCCCCCAGTCCCAGGATCCTCCCGTAGGCGTAATTCCTAATGCCTCCTAAAGTTTGGATCCACTCGCCCAAAAACCCTAATAAATAGGACTCTGTCCCGGTAAAAGGTGAGATATTGGTGCTTTGAGCCTCACCTAGGGTCTCTGGAAAGAGATGTACCCCAGAATAAATAAGTCCTACCCAGTATATGAGTACCATAAAAAGCGGGGCAAGCCTTCTGGCCACCTGGAGACTCCAGGGGTTTACCAGCCAAAGGGCCGCCTCTTTTTTCATCCTGGCTTTGATAAAAGCCAGGGTGCATAAGAATACCGGAAAGGATATGAGGACATAGATCCACTCTGTAAGGGATAAAGAGGCTAGATTAATTACCAGAATAGAGGACAGGATAAGGGAAACAGCAAATAAGAGCACATGGAAAAAGAACCTATAGCTCAAGAACTTTATCGCAAAGCCCTCTGGGGTAAGTCTGTCTGCTATGGTAGTCAGTCTTATGGCATCAAAGTATGAGCTCACCAAGGCTATGGGTATGGCGCATATTGCAATGAAGATAGCCACAAAGATAAAAGACTCTTCTGCCACCACCTTTACAGCAATAAAAAGTCCCACCAGAAGTACTATCCCCAAAAAAAGCATCATAGAAAGGGGGGTACTTGGCTCTTGGTTTTCCTCTTTGTCAGCTTTATCCGTTATTTCAGCTATTTTGTCCAAATCTAGGTTCACAAGATCCCCCAAAGCTCAAAATTATTGGCTTTTACTGGTTTAGATGCTATTACCAAGCCTCTAAAGCAAGAAGGCCCATCTAATAGTAGATAGTGGCCGTTTTGGCTCTACAAGATTATTGCAAAAAGCTTGCCTTATTTTTGGAGGGATTTTAAACTCGCGTGCTGGTACCTAAGGCCCCTTCTTTGGCTTGGGAGAAGGGGGGATCGTTTGCCTCCTTAGCCGGGGACTTAGCGGGGCTTGGGCTTTCCAGTTTGGGAAGCTCATCGCCTGGCAAATATCCTATTTCCATGCCTTGGGGCGAGGCCAGGGCGTCTTCAAAGGCCTCAACTAAATCTTCCCCGGAATATTCTCTTCGTGCGGAAAGGATAAGGTCTTCCTGATTCATTAGCTCGAATTCCTCTTCCGACGGCTGGGCTATGTCCACGCCATAAGTGCAGACCTTGTTCCCGCCTAGAAGCTTGGCTATATACAGGGCCTCGTCAGCCCTGGAGGTCAAAAGCTTTAACAGGGCATCAGAATTGGGATGCTGAAGGGCAAGTGACTGGGTTATGGAAGCCGCTCCTATGCTGATGGTCAAGGGGTCATGACAGTTTGGGGCCGGATCAAAGCGGGAGGCAATCTCTTTACGCAGGCGTTCACCTATGACCATGCTGTCATTTAAGGTGGTCTGGGGCAATAAAAGGACAAATTCCTCCCCCCCATAGCGGGCAAAGATATCAGTCTTCCGCTGCAGTTCTTTGACTATGAGGGTCGTATGGATGAGGGCCGAGTCACCGGAAAGGTGTCCGAAGGTGTCATTGAACCTCTTGAACTTATCCAGGTCCATAATGAGGAGTGACAACTCCTCCCCCCGCCTGCGGGTAAGTTCCATTTCACGGCTTCCAGCCTCATTAAAGTAGCCGCGGTTGTAAATCTTGGTCAAGGGATCGTGGAGGGCCATATTACGGTAGTTACTTTCACTGGCCTTTAAGGCTGCCTCGAATTTATCCCTACGCCTTATTTCCTTTTTGAGCTCTTCTGCCATGTCGGAGAGCTCACCTTGCTTCCGCTTGAGCTCCTCTTCGTGCTGGGCCAAAGAAGAGGTCATAAGGTTAAATGCCTCAGAAAACTCCCCCAAAAAGTCCACTGTATGACTAAAATCCCCGGAGGCAGCCACCTTAAACTGCCAAGCCAAGTGGGAAAGGTTGGCTAAAATTGCCTTAAGATTTCCGGAAGTTGCCCCCTTTTTCACCATCCTCAGATCCAGATCCCCCTTTGCAAAATTGGCCAAAGCGCTCTTAATCTCGCTCGTATGCTGATAAAGCGAGTGAAACGTGTCCCATTCTGCGTACTCAGGCGGAAGGACAGGAGTCTTATGCTCCATGATGACCTTCTCCAAGAACTTGAACATTGCTTCTGCCTCAGCTCTTGTGAAGGTCCTGAGTCTATTTTTTATCGGTGTGTCGTTTTCCAAAAGGTAGCCTTTAGATTTTAGCTTCTTTGGGGAAGGCTGGGGGAATGGTCCAAATTCCTTTCATCACCTAAAATCAAATTTTCCAATTTTTAGCTGACTCAAAGTTATGAGATTTATTAATACTAAAAATCAGAAATTCGGTGAAAAACTATGCAAAGAGGAAAAATTATTCCTCAAATGATTCTAAATACCCCCTAAAGCTTATATACTTGGCTAGAATGGGCCAACTTAAATTTAAGTTGGCCCAAAATGGAATATAACGTTAACATGAAAGATAAGGAAACTAACAAATTTTACTTGAGAATTGGCTACATTACCCAGTGCGGGTTTTTTGTAAGCTTATAGCGGCTTGGGCTTGGCCTCAAAGCGACAAGTGCGCTCATTAGTGCACCAGCAGTCGATCTCCTTGGCAACAAAGGGCCTTCCGGTAAAAGCACCCATGATGCCAGCTATGAAGCCCTCGTCATAGACGCAGACCCCGTATCCCAACTCTGGTAGACCTGAACAGTCCAGGTCTTCGGCCACAGTCACGATGCACTCGAGGTTTTCATCGATTTTTTCTACCTTGAAGATGCCTATACCGATGTCCACGAGGGTGCTTTGCAGCTGCTTAACCAGGTCGTTGATATCAGTGGGAGGATGGTCCAAGGCATTCTCATAAAAGTGTTTTCCAGCCAACTCACCGGCCTCGTAAAAAATACGGTCAGCCTCTTCAGTCCCATAGCGCTGCTCTAAGATATCTCTAGTGCAGAACTGCAGTAACCTGTAGGCTTCCAGGCGAAGCTTGGGTCCCAAATTGGGCCTGGCGGTGTCCAGATCCCCAATGAGTTCCCAACTGAACTGATACTTACGGTCTTGTGTCATGATAACTCCTTAAAATAAAAAGGTATGATGGATTCTTTCAACGAGAGCGCCTTAGATCATTCGCCTGGCAGTCCTATGGTGCTTTTCTAAGTTAAGAGGCAACACACTAGTAAAATGCTATCTTCTACTATAAAATCCCCGCGATAAGGGGAGATTTGCCTCTAGATGCGTAGATCCATCTTGGCGCATTATACAATATAATGCCTAAAAATGCAAAAGCTAGTAGTAAACGTTACGGGCCCGGTAAATTACTTAAGGTTTTACCCGAAAAGGGCAAAAACTCTACAGCAAATTGTAAACAAAAGAGACAACCCACTACATATTGATAAAGTTTTTACCTAATCATTCCCACAGAATGGATAATTGACTGCGAATATAATATGCCTGGTTTACGTATTCAGCTAGCTTAAATATAGCACATTACCTTAATTTCCACCAAAGAAATACTAAATATTCTGGAAGATAGGCTTATATTTAATCTTGAGAAGATAGGCTTGTATTTTAAGCTGGGCCTTCTCTTAATCCACTAATCATATGATAATTTGCAGCTTCAAATTACTTTGGAGCTCCCTTTTTCTTTAGCTAAGCTAGCTGCAGTACTCATTTCTTCAGGCTAAATTAAAAAGCACTTTTATTTCGTTATAATGTTGGCCTTTTCTCTCATTTTATTAGCTGCAGTGGCGCTTCTAAGACAAGCTCATTTAATTATGGAAGGCTCATCTTCCAAATAACAAAGGGCTTGATGTAATTTTAAGCGTATTTTCCAGCCTGAATAAAAGAGAAGGTATTTTAAAAAATTAAGAGCTTTTTAATCATTTAAAGATTTATAGATTTACTATTATCTATTATAAATACTTATTAATACTATTGAACATGATACTTTTAATTATTATGATCTTATATTTAGCAAATTACTATAAAATTATCTAATTCTACTTAAATACTATAAGCCTATTTCGCTCTTTACGATCTCTAGTCATTTTTTAAAAGTCAAAATACAGTCTAGCGCTTTTAAAAGAAGGGGATTTCAGAGCTTAAATAAGCCTAAATCCTAGTTCGTACTAACAGCCAAGTGCCGCCTACTTACAAAAATTATACCTCCATCTGACTTAAAAAGCCCTTAAATTACATAGGCATAAATATTTTACTAGTTCATAATAGAAAGAAAACTTACTCCCTTGGAGCTAAAAAAAGTCGGAAAAATTCTTATAAGCTAATCCATTGAATTTTTTCTCGCCTTGGTTACTTGTAAAGACAAGAATACTTGTAATTTTGAATTTCCCTTTCTGCCCGCCCTGCCCATAATTTAAAGACTTTACAGTTTTTAGAATACAAGGCTTTATCTTTTGAAATAAATGAAGATAGACAATATGAATATTGACTTTTAAATTATATTCAAAAAAGCTTAGTTTTAAGCCTATACAAAGCCCTGGCGAGCTGCTTTCAAAAAAATTTAAAATGAGCTTAGGGCACTTACAAGAGTGTAAAATAATTAGTAA